>JACQOY010000027.1 GCA_016207765.1 Deltaproteobacteria bacterium
CGTTAAGGGCGTTCTCGCCGGAGCGCATCACCACAACACCGCCGACCAAGTCCCCCTCGCCGTCAAGGTCGGCCACGCCTCTGCGGATATCGGGGCCGATCGTGACATCCCCCAGATTTTTTATGAGAATCGGCGTGCCGGTTTTTGCATCCACCCCCACCGAGATGTTCTCGATGTCCTCAACCGATTTGATGTAGCCCCGGCCGCGGACCATGTACTCGCGTCCCGAAAATTCCACCAGACGACCCCCGACATCGTTGTTCCCCTTGCGGATGGCGGAGGCCACCTCCATCAGCGGGATGTTGTAGGCTTGGAGAGCCGCCGGATGAATATTGACCTGATACTGCTTGATGTGTCCGCCGATGGTGGCCACCTCGGCCACGCCGGGGACGCTTTGCAGTTGATACCTTAAGTTCCAGTCCTGATAACTTCTTAATTCCTGCAGATTGTTTTTTCCTGATTTGTCGACCAAGGCATACTGATAAACCCACCCGACGCCGGTGGCGTCGGGCCCCATCTCCGTTTTCACCCCTTCGGGGAGAAGCGGGGTAATCTTGGAGAGATATTCGATGGTCCGGCTTCGGGCCCAGTAGATGTCGGTTCCGTCTTCAAAGATTACGTAGACGTACGAAAATCCGAAATCCGAAAATCCCCGGATTGCCTTGACGCGCGGGGCGCCAAGCATGGCGGTAATGATCGGATAGGTGACCTGGTCCTCAATGATATCCGGGCTTCGGTCCCACTTGGAAAAAATGATCACCTGCGTGTCGGAAAGATCGGGGATGGCATCCAGCGGGATGTTTTTAACGCACCAGACCGCGATCCCCATCACGGCCACAAGCAGAGTGAGGACGATATATTTGTTCTTGGCGCTAAATTCGATGATTCGTTCAATCATAGGAGTATTACATGCACATGTTCATGCTCGTGTCCCACTTTTGGCCCTCCGGGCAACTGGGTGTCGAAGATGATGAGACTGCCGCCTTTAACTGGCTTTCCGAATCGACCATGAAGGTTGAACTGACCACCACGGTTTCCCCTTCCTCAATCCCGTCCAGGACAACAATCTCGTCTCCCGCCTCCGATCCCGTCTTGATCTCCCGGCTCTGAAAATGTTCGCCGTCATGGACGACAAAGGCGATTTTTCGCGTGCCGCTGTCGATCACCGCCGACTGCGGGATGGCGATTTTTTCGCCCAGATCGATAGCGATCGAGACATTCACATAGGTGTCGGGTCGTAAGGGCGCACGGCCGTGCGCCCCTACGGGATCAATTTCAATGCGTGCCCGAAAAGATCGGGTGGCGGCATCCACCACCGGATCGACGGCCCGGATGGTTCCCTGCCATGTCTCGATTCCTCCCGATGGAAGCGTGATCTCGGCGGACATCCCCGGCTGAACAATTCCCGTTTCGCTCTCGTAGAGGGTGGCATAGATCCAGAGCGGCTGGTTGGCCGTCGGGAGATAGAGGTTGGAAGAGACCGTTTTCTTTTTGGCCAACTCCGCGATTTCCGTGTCGCTCATGCCGAGGAGCTTGAGCCTCGCCATGGCCGATGGTTTCAGGGAGGGGACATTCTTGACCACTTCCACAAATTCCCTCTGCGCCACCGCAAGTTCAGGGTCATAGGCGACGCGCCCGGTGGTGCGGATTTCCCGTGTGAGGGGTTTTCGGACGGCTTCAACCGTTTTGATTCCGATCAACTGTTGTCGCTCCGCCGATATCATAGCGGACGGTCCCGTTTCGGTCGGAACCCGACTTGTGGTCGGCGCCGGTTTTATTTTTTCTTTATAAACAGGCACCAGCGTCATGTGGCAGATCGGGCACTCACCCGGATGGTCCTCATGAATTTGAGGATGCATCGGACAGGTGTAGTGCGATATTTCCCCCTGCTCGTCGTGGAGGGCTTTCGACCCTCCTCCCTTGGAACAGGCGACAAAGATGCCTCCCGCGATGGTCATCGCAAGAAGGCCGATAAGTAGATATTTTATTTTCATAAGTTGTCCTTTCTTTATAATTCTTCCCCTACCAACGCCTCCAGCATGGCGTATTCAATCTGGTAGTCTTTCCACATATCCCGGTACATCTTTCGCGCCTCGTGCAGATTGATGATTTTTTGCAAAAGGCTTGATGACGAAATCATTCCGGCGCCGTAGGCGGTTGTTGCGGCATTGGCGGCCGACTGCGCCAGCGGGATGATTTCACCCCGGTATTTCGAGACGATTTTGTAATGTTCAACGGCGAAATGGAGCAAGTTATGGAGCGTGTCCTTGGCCCCCCGTGTTTGGGATTCCAGATCCGCTTTTGTCCTCAATTTGTCCGCTTTGGCCTTTTTGATTTCGTGGACGTTGCGGTTGATCCAGATCGGAAGATTCAGGCCAATCCCCAACTGGTAGGCGTTGTCCATGTTTTGACGACGCTGATACATGAACTCCGGCTCGATTACGGGAATCAGCCTCTGGGCGGCAAGGCTCACCTCTTTTTCCGATTTTTTAAGCATCCATTCAAGCGCCTTCAGGTCGGCGTTTTGGGCCAAAAGTTTCTGTTCAAGGGTTTTGGTATCTTCTTTTATTTTTTTGATCTTTGGCTCGGAGAGTCGGCCAATTGTCTCGTGCGCCTCGCGTCCCATCAGAAGATTAAGGCGCGCTTTGAGCGCCTCTTCCTGATGTTTCAGATCGAGGATCAATGTTTCCACCTCCGCCTTTTTCATTTTTGCCATCATCAGATCGGCAAAAACCGAGACCCCTCCGATTGAGTCGGTTTGTCCCGACATTCCGGAAGTCATTTCAGTCGGTGCTTTTTTCCTTCCATCTTTTCCCGACAGGCGGTCGCCGCCCGATTTGTATTGCGCCTCAAACGAGGCGATCATCTGGGCGTAGCTGGAGGCGATCGATCTCTGATCCTTTAACTGATTCATCACGGCAAAGAGTTCGAAGTAGGCCTTTTTCGCCTCGAAAACCATTTCCCGTTCGCGCGATGTCACCATTTCCCGCTTGGCCTTGTATTCGGCATTGAGGGCCTTGTTTTTTGTAATCAGAGTCCCGAGGAAAGGAATTTTTTGCGAGACAAAATAGCTGGTCATGTCGGCATTGCCAAGGCTGGGGCTGTTGAACGGTACCTCCTCGAAAATCACGCCGACCATCGGGTCTTCGAGCCAGCTCTCGGCCTTTTTCATCTGTTTGGCCGATTCGGCGTCCTGTTTGGCCGCCTCGATGGAAGGATGCGTTTCCCGGACTGTCTTCACCACCTCGTCAAGGGTCAGCGTCTGGGCGAAGACCGGCCGGGCCAAAAAGAGTATTAGAAGGAAGATAGTTTTTTTCATACACAAACCCGTAAAAATAAATACACCACTGCCTCATTAATACAAGGCAAGACATACGGATTTTGGGCTAGATTCTTAAGACAGGATTCATGAACGCCGGTCGCCCCAAGGGGGGCGGCAACTCGGATTGCTCATGAGGAATAACGGAGGCGAGGGGAAAAACAACATCGGACGAGACAATCGCAAAGGCGGGAGTCTCGGCCGATTTCAGGGAAAGAAGAATTTTATCTTTTGCGGGGGCCGCTTTCATCTCACAGCAACTCTGCGCGGAGATTTGATCGTCCAGGTTGTCGTTTGGCGAACGATCACAACAGCATTTTTCACCCCCGGCAACTGGCATCATGGGGCAGGCGGCCATACAAATTTGCGGGAATAAATAGAGTGCAAGGGCCAGAATAATCCCCACCGTCACCTGTTTTCCCCTCAAATGGACCAATTTTCTGAATGGCATAAGAAATTAAACGATTGTCCTTATGTTAAGGTTTACCCCTTTTTTTGTCAAATTTTGTTTTTTTCGTACCCGTCATCTATTTGACTTCCACCCGTTCCCCAAAGGCGTAAGAAAACCGCCCAAGGAGGTAGGAATTATTGTCGAAAAATGAAATGGGGCTGTTTTGAAGGGTGCTGTCGCGGTGGACAAAAACCCCCTCGATTGCAAATTTGAGTTCGCGGTAGATTTTCGTGTCGAACTCGAATTTCATCATCGCCTCCTGATTGACCAAATCTTTGATGACGCCCAATTTGAGTTGCGTGGACCGGGTGTTGTTGAAGTCGTACTGAAACCCGACGAAAAGATCGTTTTTGAACGGACGAAAATCCCTGAGGGAGGTGGAATGGTCAATTTCTCCCAGATATTCAAAGATGAAACGCATTGTCCCCTTTCCGGCAAAATCGGTGAAGGTGTAGTCGAAGCCGGGAACAAGTTGGAGATGGTTTGAGGGAACCGCGTTGTTGTCTTCGAAGGGAATGTCATGTGGCCGCGGATCATTGAACGACATGATTTTCCCCGCCCCCTCGAACCGAAGGACAAAGTTTCCGACGGGGGCCTCCAGGTTGAAGCCGATCATGTCGATCAGGTAATAAAACGGCTGAAGGCGAAGGGCGCCGTTGTCATCGATAATCAGTTGAAATCCGGGATTTCTCTCCGGTCCGTGATAGAAGTGAAAAGAGAGATCGACATTTTTCACCGTGGCCGAAATCTCAAAGGCCCCGCCGACCGATTGTGGGGTGCCCATTTTATCCTGATCCTCAAAAAGGGAATAGGGGATGCCTCCAATTGATCCGGTCAACGGAAAGCGGGTATCATCCTCCGGCAGAGGGGCCTCCTGAAAAAAGGGGAGAACCATGAAGGTTAAAGTCAGGCTGTCGAAAGGGCCTGCCTGATTCCATCCGTATTTGAACCCCCCGATCACCTCTCCCAATTTTTCAGGGTCGTAGTAGTTGTCCTCAAAATCCCGCCGGTTGATGATGTCGGTGGGATTGAACGATTCGGCCACCCCCCATGTAATTGTCTGCAACCCTCCCCAGATTTCCCCTTTTGCCTGGTAATATTTCAAGATGGCATCGTTCGGCAGATACCGGTTCCGGCTGAAATCGCGAAAATCGATCTTAAAACGGGGCTGAAGATCGGTTTTGAAATTTTTTTCGTTGTCGTAGACAAAACCGAATTTGAGTTCGAAGGTCTCCTGATCGTTGATCCGGTATTCGCCGCGATTAAGGAAAAAACTCAAATGTTCAAAGGAGGGTTCAATTTTGTATTCGAGATAGGCTGAGGCAACGGAAGGCCAAATGAGAAATAGAGCAAATAAAAACCATGCCACCCTTCGACATGGCTCAGGGTGTCCTTTCATTTCGATGAGTCCACTTGGACATGGTGAGCTTGTCGAACCATGATCGGAGGTTACCTCTCCAGCGCCATCTGCGTGAAGTCGTCTCCCTTGAAACCATTGTCCAGACTCAGGGCGCTGATGGTCAGATCGGTTTGCTTGTTGTTCTGGTGATTTTTCACCGAAATTTTAAGTGGGCGCCAGAACCGGTTGTTGGTGAGAGTCAGATTTTCGAAAAGGGCGGTCTTTAACGGGCGCTCCTTTAAGTCGTAGAAATCGGTTTTGACCGTCTGATAATTGTCCGTTCGGATCCAGGAAACCGTCTTGGAATAGGCGGAATCGGTGAATCTGGGACGTGATTCCACGACAAAACAGTCCGATCCGCCAAACGATTCCTGTTTGACAAACCGGTAATCATATTTGTCGATGTCGGGGGGGATCAAATCCTCATAGCTGAATTCGGAACCGACAAAACTGCCGCTTTTTCCGGCACCGGAGATCCGTTTGGTTTTTCCCATGGCGGGAAGAAAGAGCCACTGATCGTCGTTGCGGTTTTTGTTCTGATAACTCAAAAGGCCGGTTCTCTGGATGTCGACAGGCTTGATGAATTTGATGAGCGATTTGTCCCCTCCGGGGATCCTAGAGGACCGCGCTACGCTGGCTGCTTCGCCGTCCCCTCCGGCTCCGGACTTTTCGAGTTTACGAAACTCAAATTCCCTCTCGGTTTTTTCTCCGTGCGACCCGATCAGGAGCATTTGTCCGATTGATTTTTCATCACGGTAGCCGGTATTCCGGAGCTCCTGTTCTTTCATGATTTCGATGCCGCTTAGCGACTGGGCATGGGCCATGCCCGTGAAGAGAAAAAACAAAATGGCGGGAAAATAACGCATCATTTGTTCATCTGTGCCGAATGGGTTTTCTCGAATTGGGCGATTTTTTTGTCGTATTTCAGCGTTCGCCCGATTTCATCCAATCCCTCGAGAAAATGCTGTTTGACCCCGGGATCGATCTCGAAGGAAAACTCGCGTTCCCCCTCGGCCTGATAGCCGTTGGTAAACTGCAAAATTATTTTCTGCGCCGGCAGGTCTACCGTGGCCTTTAATCCTTCGTGGGCCTCCACCAGGTGAATCAACTCGTTTACCTGTTCCTCCTTGAGCTCGAGAGTCAATAACCCGTTTTTGGTGCTGTTGTTCCGAAAGATGTCGGCAAAGCCGGGGATGACATCGTTGTTGATCTTCTTTTTCGGGGCGATCACCACATGAAAACCGGCCTGCAGAACCGCCCAGACTGCGTGTTCGCGCGATGAGCCGCATCCGAAATTATTCCCGGCAATCAGAATGGAGGCCCCCTTAAAACGGGGCTGGTTCAACTCGAAATCGGGATTCAAGCGACCGTCGTCTTTGGTGCGCCAATCGTGAAAGAGATGCTCACCGAAGCCGGTTTTTTTGATCGATTTCAAAAAATCCTTGGCGATGATCTGATCGGTGTCGATGTTGGCGCGGTTTAAGACCGCTATTTTGCCTGTGTGTTCGGTGAAGGCTTTCATATCGCCCCTACCTCCATGTTCGGATGTCCACAAAATGTCCCTCGATAGCCGCCGCCGCGGCCATTTCGGGGCTCACCAGATGTGTCCGTCCCCCTTTTCCCTGGCGTCCTTCGAAATTCCGGTTTGAAGTGGAGGCGCACCGCTCTTTCGGTTTCAGCTTGTCGGGATTCATGGCGAGACACATACTGCATCCCGCCTGTCTCCACTGGGCCCCCGCCCCCTTGAAAATTTTGTCCAGTCCTTCACGTTCGGCCTGACGGGCCACCGGTTCGCTTCCCGGGACAATCAGTGCGGTCACCCCCTGTTTAACCTTGCGTCCTTTGAAGACGGCGGCGGCAGAGCGCAGATCCTCAATGCGCGAATTGGTGCAACTCCCGATAAATACCACGTCCACTTTGAGGTCGGTGATTTTTTGGCCGGGGGTCAGCCCCATGTACTGAAGGGCCTTTTCGACATCGGTGGCGGTCAATCCGGAGACCTCGCCCGGCTTGGGCACAACACCGCTCACATCGGTAACCATACCGGGGCTTGTTCCCCAGGTGACCTGCGGGGCCATCTTCGACACGTCGATGGTGATCTCGCGGTCGTATTTGGCGCCGTTATTCGTGCGAAGCGTCTTCCAAAACGCAATCGACTCCTCCAACTTCTTTCCCTTTGGCGCATAAGGACGGTTGCCGGTGGAAATATAGTTGAACGTCGTCTCATCGGGCGCAATCAATCCGGCGCGGGCTCCCGCCTCGATGCTCATGTTGCAGACAGTCATCCTCGCCTCCATCGACAGGCGGCCAATGGCCGCGCCTGTATATTCAAGAACATAGCCGGTGGCTCCCGCAGTGCCGATGACACCGATCAATTTCAGGATCAAATCCTTGGCCGTGACGCCGTTGGCGCATTTTCCTTCAAAGTTAACGCGAAATGTTTTCGGCTTCGTCTGTACCAGACATTGCGTGGCCAAAACATGTTCCACTTCGGATGTGCCGATGCCAAAGGCCAACGCCCCGAAGGCCCCGTGCGTAGATGTATGGCTGTCGCCGCAGACAACGGTGGTTCCGGGAAGAGTGAGCCCCAGCTCCGGACCAATGACATGGACAATCCCCTGTTTGTCGCTATCCAGTCCGTAAAGGGTGACGCCGAATTGGGCGCAATTTTTCTCCAACGCCTCCACCTGCGCCTTCGCGATTGGATCGGTGATATTTTGTTTGTCGACGGTGGGGACATTGTGGTCCATCGTGGCATAAGTCAGTTCGGTACGACGCACTTTCCGGCCGCTTAATCTCAACCCCTCAAAGGCCTGCGGACTCGTCACTTCATGAACCAGATGACGATCGATGTAGAGGAGGACCGAATTGTCGGGAAGAACCGTAACAACGTGATTTTCCCAGATTTTATCGAATAATGTTTTTGGCATGATTTGGATCATGCTCCTAGCACGGCTTTTTACGGCATATCAAGAGGATAGATTTGACACTCTGCTTTTATTTTGTATATTGGGGCCCTTTTACAAAGGAGACAACATGTCCATTCGCATTGGAATCAACGGTTTTGGCCGCATCGGGCGTTGCATCGTTCGTTCCCTGCTCAAGAAAAAAACCGATATCGAACTGGTTGCCGTCAATGAACTGGGTGATTTGAAAACCAACGTCCATCTGTTGAAATATGATTCGATTCACGGGCGGCTGGGAGTCGAGGTGCAGGCAAAAGAGAAGGCGTTGTCCATCGGGGGGCGCGATGTCACGGTAACGGCCATGAAAAATCCCGCCGAAATCCCCTGGAAAAATCTCGGCGTCGATATCGTTCTGGAATGTACCGGTCTCTTCACGGACCGCGAAAAGGCCTCCCTCCACCTTCAGGGAGGGGCGAAAAAAGTGATCATCTCGGCGCCCGCCAAAAATCCGGATATCACCGTCTGTGCCGGGATCAACCTCAATGCGTACGATCCGAAAAATCATCACATCGTCTCCAACGCCTCCTGCACCACAAACTGCCTGGCCCCGGTGGCGAAGGTCTTGCACGAAAATTTCATCATTGAACGGGCCCTGATGACCACCATTCATTCCTACACCAACGACCAGCGGATCCTCGATGTGGCGCACAGCGATTTGCGCCGGGCACGGTCGGCGGCGCTTTCTCAGATTCCCACCAAAACGGGCGCCGCAAAGGCGATCGATCTGGTTCTGCCGGAATTGAAGGGAAAATTCGACGGGATGGCCATTCGTGTCCCTACTGCCGATGTGTCCTGCGTTGATCTTGTCTGTAACGTGAAAAAGGAGACGGATGAGAAGGAAATCAACGCGGCGTTCGAAAAGGCGGCTAATGGGACGCTTAAAGGGATTCTCGGTGTAAGCCAGGAGCCGCTTGTTTCGGCCGATTATATCGGCGATCCGCGTTCCTCCATTGTTGATGCCCTCTGCACCCGCGTCATCGACAAAAAGTTGGTGAAGGTTTTGGCCTGGTACGACAACGAAATGGGTTTTTCCAACCGGATGGTCGATGTCGTTGAGTTCATCGGTAAAAAGCTTTAATTGTGACCAAGAATGTATTCCGTGATCAATCAGATTCAAATCGACAAGAAGAAGGTTTTTATCCGGGTCGATTATAACGTTCCACTGGCCGATGGAAAGATCGCGGATGACCGGAGGATTGCGGAGAGTCTTCCCACCATTGAACATGCCTTAAGTCGCGAGGCAAAGATCATTCTTGGTTCCCACCTGGGCCGCCCCAAGGGGGTTTCCAATCCGGGGTTTTCTCTTCTTCCTGTTGCGGAGCATCTGTCCGACCTGCTTGGACGCGATGTCATTTTTCCGGAAGATTGCGTCGGCGATGCCGTCAAAAAGTTGGCCGGCGACCTCCGCGAAGGGGAGATCATGCTCCTTGAAAATTTGCGTTTTCATCCCGAGGAGGAAAAAAACGATCCGCATTTTTCCAAACAGTTGGCCCAGCTTGCGGAGGTGTATATTGATGATGCGTTCGGTGTGATGCACCGGGCCCACGCCTCCACCGCCGGCATGGTCTCGCACTTCAAGGAAAAGGGGATTGGTTTTCTCGTCAAAAAGGAGATTGAATATCTTCAGGGGCTTCTTTCAAAACCGGCCCATCCTTTTTTGGCGATCTTCGGCGGGGCGAAGGTGTCGGATAAAATCGGGGTGATCGAAAATCTGATGAATCATGTCGATGTCTTCATCATCGGCGGCGGGATGGCCTATACTTTTTTAAAGGCACGGGGAGTCGACATCGGCCAGTCGATTGTGGATGAGGCAAAAATCCACCAGGCGGAAAAAATTCTGAAAAGGGCCGAAATCAAGGGGGTTCAGGTTTTACTGCCGGTTGATTCGGTTCTGGCCTCCGATATCTTGGCCGGGGTCAAGTCGAGAGTTGCCAACAACGGCGAGAAGTGGGATGGACTGAAGGCCCTGGATATCGGCCCTCAAACGATTGCCGGGTTTGCCGCCAAAATCCGGCAGGCGAAAACAATTCTTTGGAACGGCCCCATGGGGGTTTTTGAAGTCCCCGATTTTGAAAAAGGGACTTTCGAAATCGCCCGGGCTGTCGGCGAGTCCGGGGCCTGCGCGGTGGTGGGGGGAGGCGATTCGGTTTTGGCCATCCGAAGATCGGGCATAGCCGACAAAATGGCCCATCTTTCCACCGGCGGCGGGGCAATGATGGAATTTTTGGAAGGAAAGACGTTGCCGGGCCTGAAAGTTCTTGAGGCTTAAATGAGAAAACCCCTGATTGTTGCCAACTGGAAGATGAACCATACGGTGAGGGAGGGGCTCAAGTTTGTCACCAGAATCCAGAAGGATTTGCCCTCCGAGGGACAGGTGGAAGTGGTGTTGTGCCCCCCCTATACCTCGCTTTATTCCCTTTCGGTGGCCCTCTCCGACCGCCAATCCGGTGTGGACCGCCAGCCCCAATCCCACAGGGGGACCACTTCGTGGAGAGGCCCTTTATCGGGGTCCGGCTTGGACCGGACTGGGATCAGGCTGGGGGCGCAAAATTGCCATTGGGAAGACAAAGGGGCCTATACCGGTGAGA
>JACQOY010000138.1 GCA_016207765.1 Deltaproteobacteria bacterium
CCATCTGGCGCTGGTTCGAGACGCACGCCTGGCCCATCACTTATAAAAAGTATGCCGCCGCACAGGTTGTTTTTCTAAAGAGTCAGGGGGTTTCGCAGGCGGTTTCCCTCCATTATCCCCACAAGGAAGGAATGGCCGGGGCGCTCAACCAATTTGCCTTTGAGTTGGGTGACAAATATCCCGGTTTCATCATCCCATTTGGAAGCGTTCATCCGGATGATGCGGATGCCGAGGCGATTTTAAGAGATTGTTTTACAAAATTCGCCTTCAAAGGGATCAAGATCCATTGTCATGTGCAACATGTGGCGCCGGATGACCGGCGAATGGAACCGATCTATAAGGTGTGTGATGAAAATCGGAAGATTGTCCTGATCCACTGTGGGAGCGGCCCTCATTTCAAGGAACAACCGACGAGGGGTTACGGATACGATGTAACGGTGGTGAGCGGCGTGCGGCGGTTTGAGAAGATTGTCGGGAAATATCCGGAAATCACTTTTGTTGTTCCCCATCTGGGGTACGAGGAGGTGGAGCCGTTCATCCACCTTCTGGGTGATTATCCGAATTTATACTTGGACACCACGATGGCCCTGTCGCGGTTTCTTCCGGTCGAGGTGAAGCCTTCACGGCTCGCCGAAAATTCCGACCGGCTTTTGTTCGGCACCGATTTTCCCAACATCCCCTATGAATGGAAGAGGGAAAAGGAGAATTTGCTGGCGATGGGTTTGGGGAAAGAGATTGAAGAAAAGATATTTTACCGGAATGCGGCGCGGTTGTTGGATATTGAAGAATGATCACTGATCGCAAACAAAGAGGGTCCTTTTGTCTTCGCAATTTTCGTAAGCCGCTCCCTGCCGGGTTGTCTCGCCGGCGGATGGGACCGGCGGGAACGAAAATTGCTTCGCAAAAGGACCCTCTTTGTTTGCGGCGATAATATGACATCACGGCAAAAAGCCCGAAAGATTATCCGCGGGCTTTACCCGATTGTCGACGTTTCTTATACGCCGGATTACCCCGCCTTTAAACTGGCCGGGGAGATTCTGTCGTCCGGCGTCGGTCTGCTTCAACTGCGCCAGAAGAATATCGAACCGGAGGCGTTTTTAAAAACGGCGCAGGAAATTTCTTACCTCAAGGTTCACAATCCCTTTTGCCTCATTATCAACCACTTTGTCGGTGTGGCGAAGCAACTGGGGGCGGATGGCGTCCACCTGGGTTGGACTTCTGTTTCAATCGGTGAGGCACGGAATATCATGGGGGCGGGGGCGATTATCGGCGCGTCCGTTCACTCTATCAAAGAAGGGGTCCAAAAAGAAAAAGAGGGGGCCGATTATCTCACCTTTGGGTCTATTTATAGGGGGCTCGCGTCGCCCCCCCACCCCGCGTTGCGGGGATGGAGCCTCCCCCCTCAACGCCCTACGGGCTTTACTGATCTTCCAGCGAAACCCATCCAGGGGGTGGAGAAATTGCGGGAGATGGTCGAAGCGGTGAAAATTCCTGTCGTGGCCATTGGAGGAATCACTCCGGATCGTGTGAATGAAATAAAAGGGGCCGGAGCGGCGGCCTTTTCGGTTATTTCCGCCGTCAGCCGACAGGTAGACCCCGCGCAGGCGGCGGCGGAACTGGTCTCACTTTCTTGTGTACTATTTGGCCGGTCCTTGCTATCAAACCGGTTAACGTGAATCCTGTCAACCCTCTCGCCTCTCGCTTGTCCCGCAAATCTCTCAAAGTCGGCATTATCGATCTGGTGGCCCGCCAGCCGACGAAGTCTGTTTATGCCCGGATTGCCAATCCCAATTACACCTCGCTCATGCCCCAGATGGTGGCGGTCTGGGCCGAAGAGTTGGGGCACCAGGTCCATTATCTGACCTATACCGGTTTTGAGGATCTCTACCACGATCTTCCCGACGACGTTGACGTCCTTTTTATCAGCACCTTCACGCAAAATGCCTATACCGCCTACAGCATCTCCAATCTCTTCCGGCAAAAAAATGTGGTGACGGTTTTGGGAGGGCCCCATGCCCGGGCCTACCGCGAGGATGCGCGGCAGTATTTTGATTATGTTCTGGGCTTGACCGACAAGGAACTCATCCGGACTCTTTTGGATGATTGCTCGTCGCAGAAAGAAGGGGTTTTGTTAACCGCTCAAAATCAGCCTAAATTCCTGCCGGGTGTTGAGCAGAGGTGGAAATTTATCCAGCACAATCTCAAAAAGACCCGTTTTGTCCATGTGGTGCCGATGATTGGCAGTCTGGGGTGCCCCTACCAGTGCAGTTTTTGCATCGATTCGCAAATTGCCTATCAACCCCTCCCTTATGACCAGATTCGGGAAGACCTTGCCTTTCTTCAGAAACAGCCGAAACCGCCGATTGTCGGCTGGTACGATCCCAACTTCGGCGTCCGGTTCAACGATTACCTGAATATCATCGAGTCGGCGGTGCCGCCCGGTCGGATGGCTTTCTGCGCGGAGAGCAGTTTGTCCCTTTTAAACGAGGAAAATCTCAAGCGGCTGAAGAAAAACAATTTTATGGTGATGCTCCCCGGCATTGAATCGTGGTTTGATTTCAACACCAAATCCAAACAGCACAGCCATTTTGGACTCGACAAGGTAAAACTTGTCGCCGAACAGGTGAACATGATTTTGCGCCACATTCCTTATGTTCAAACCAATTTTATTTTTGGTCTCGATTGCGATTCCGGTCCGGCGCCGTTCGAGTTGACCAAAAAATTTGTCGATTTGTGCCCCGGGGCCTATCCCAACTATGCCTTCATCACCGCTTTTGGCAATTCGGCCCCTTTAAATACCCAATATCAGACGGAAGGGCGCATTATTGATATCCCCTTTCCTTTTTTGGACGGAAATTCGGGCCTGAATGTTCGCCTCAAGAATTATTCCTTTGTTGAATTTTACGATCACATGATCGACCTCGTCAAATATTCCTTCACGCCGGCAAAGATTTGGAGGCGATTCAAGGTAAACAAGCATCCTCTGCCGCGCTGGATGAACCTTCTTCGCGCCAGTTTTTCCGGCAAAGGGCTTAAAGGGAACTATTCGGTCATTCGGTCGCTTTTGGCGGGTGATCGTGAGTTTCAGGCCTTTTATTCGGGGGAGAGCCACCGGCTTCCAAAGTTTTACCAGGAAAAAATCCAGCAAAACCTCGGACCCTTTTATCCTCATCTACCCCGGAAAATTCTCCATTATTTAGAACAGGGGGAACCGGCCCCCAATCCCCGGATCTCCAATGCCCTCCCTCTCTACACCGCCATCCCGCAGGGGACGACGGCTTGACAACCAATCCCCATCGTGTTACGTTGTCTTACAGCCTAATGGAACCCACGCTCACAATAAGAATGCCTGCCCGTTTGCGGAAGGATCTTCAGCAAATCAGCAAAAAGGAACAGCTCCCGGTCAGCGATATTGTGCGCAAGTCGATTGCCGGATACATATTCGTCTATAAATTCCGGCGACTCCGCGGCAAGGTTCTCCCCTATGCGGAGGCCAAGGGGTGGCTCACCGATGAAGATGTCTTTCGCGCCCTGAAATGAAAATCCTCCTCGATTCGAACGTCCTGATTGCCGCCTTTGCCACGCGCGGCCTATGCCATACCCTCTTTGAACAATCTATTTACCGCCACGAGGTCATATCAAGCCGGGAAATTCCGGCGGAGGTTGCCAAAAATCTTAAAAAGAAACTCAAACTCCCGCAAAACCTTGTTGAAGAAACCGTTTCTTATATTGAAGAATCGGCAACGCTGATTGTTCCTCAACCGCTCAACCAAAAACCGTGTCGCGATCCGAACGATGTCCATGTGCCAAACCTCGCTCTCACCGCGGGATGTGATTATCTTGTGACCGGGGACGATGACTTGCTGACGCTCAAGAAGATTGAAGATATCCCGATTGTCTCCCCGCGTACTTTCTGGCCCATTTTGCGGTCATCCGTGACGATTGATAAATAGAACTGGATCAATTGGACCTGATTGCCGGAAGGCTTGAAGAAATAGCCGCCCAATTGTCTGCCGGTTCTGCCGAAAAGGCCTGGTGTGATGCGTGGCTGGCCCGCTATCAAAAAATGAGAAGTTCGTAAATTGTTACGCCTTCCCCATATGAAGTCGGCGGTAGGTCTCAATGTAAATGCTTTTCCTCGGGCCGATAGTCACGATCTCAATGTGTTTGCCTTCCTCATAGCGATAAACAATCCTGAAACGGCTGACCCGGAAGCTTCTTAAACCCTCAAACTCGTCTTTCAGCGGTTTTCCTGCGAGCGGGTCTTCCACAATCATGTCCAACGAATCCCGGATTTTTTTCTTGATGGCGGGATGGAGTTTCCGGACAAGTTGAACAAGATCGTGAGGGACCTTAAGGCGGTGCTTGACGGAACTCATGCGGGTTAATCAAAAAGCTCATCCAGGGTGTAGAGTTTGGCTTTCTTTTTTTTGAGGGCCGCAAGACCTGCTTTGATTTCACGAACCAGATCGGGATCGGATCGGATGGCGATCGTCTCCCGCCAGCTTTCGAATTCGTCCGGGCTCACCAGAATGGCCGCCGGCCGGCCGTTTTTGGTAATCACCACCTCTTCCTCGGTTTTGCCGACAGAGTCGATGAGACCGCTCAACTTCATTTTGGCTTCGGAGAGGGACAATGTTTTCATAAAAGGACCTTTATTCTAGTTGACCAGAATAATAGTCATTTTACAGGGGATCGTTGTTTAAAGCAAGAGGCTTTTTTACGCTTTCCCCACCACTTCCCCCCATTTCTTTTTCAAATCCTCGCGCTGTTTTTGCTTAAAGGCCGGCGTGAAGGTTTTGTCTTCCTTCCAGGCATTCCGGATTTCTTCCTGATCCTTCCAGATGCCGACGGCCAGCCCGGCCAGGAAAGCGGCGCCGAAGGCGGTGGTTTCAATCATCTTCGGCCGGACGATATTGCATCCCAATATGTCCGCCTGAAACTGCATCATCAAATTATTCGCGCAGGCGCCGCCGTCCACCTTGAGCAGTTTGCACTTTCTGCCGGAGTCTTTCTCCATCGAGTCGAGAATTTCCTGTTGCTGAAACGCAATCCCCTCCAAAGTGGCACGGGCGATGTGGCCGCGATTCGTTCCTCGCGTAATGCCGCAAATCACCCCTCTTGCATGCGGGTTCCAGTGAGGCGCCCCAAGGCCGACCAGCGCCGGGACAAAATAAACGCCGCCGTTGTCCGGCACACTTTGCGCCAGCCCTTCAATTTCGGAGGAGGAGCGGATCATCTTCAATCCATCGCGCAACCACTGGACGGCCGCGCCGGCGATAAACGACGACCCTTCCAGCGCGTAGGAAACCTTGTGATTCACCTGCCAGGCCACCGTTGTCACCAGGCCGCGTCGCGATAAAACCGGTTTGGGTCCGATATTCATCAGCAAAAACGATCCGGTTCCGTAGGTGCATTTGGCCTCCCCCAAGTTGAAACAGGCCTGGCCGAACAGAGCCGCCTGCTGGTCGCCCGCCATTCCGGCGATTGGAATGCCGTCCGGAAGCCCGGGGACATTTCTGGTTTTTCCGTAGATGAAAGAAGAAGGACAGACCTCCGGTAGAATTTCCGGCGGGACATCCAATATTTTCAGAAGAGCGGGGTCCCATTTAAGGGTTTTCAGGTCAAGCAAAAGGGTGCGCGAGGCATTGGAGACATCCGTCACATGGTTGGCGCCGTTGGTTAATTTCCAGACCAGAAAAGTGTCGATGGTTCCAAAGGCGAGTTTTCCCTTTTCGGCTTTTTCCCTCGCTCCCGCTACATTGTCCAAAAGCCATTTGATCTTTGTTCCGGAAAAATAAGGGTCAAGCACTAGACCCGTTTTGGCGCGGACCAGTTTTTCCTTTCCGTTCTTTTTCAATTTTTCACACAACGGTGCTGTTCGGCGGTCTTGCCAGACAATGGCGTTATGGATCGGCCTTGAATCGGCCCGGTTCCAGATAATCGTTGTTTCCCTCTGGTTGGTGATGCCGATTCCGGCGATCCGATCGGCAGAGACGCTCCCCATCTCCAACGCCTCACGGATGGTGCGTGTGGTGGCCTCCCAGATTTCATCCGGGTTGTGCTCCACCCACCCCGGCTGGGGGTAATGCTGGCGGAATTCATTGTTCTTTTTCGCCAGTACTTCCAGTTCGTGATTCAGAATGAGAACCGTTGTTCCCGTTGTTCCCTGGTCGATGGAGAGGATTAAGTCTTGCATGTTAAAAAAGTTCAAAGTTCAAAGTTCAAAGTTGCAAGTTTTCAAACCTTGAACCTTGAACCTTGAACCTTGAACTTGTAACTTTGTGTCAAAGAAACCTCCCAAAAAATTCCGTTACCTTCTGTGCGACAAGCTCTTTGTCAAAATCGAGGGTTACAATGTGATACGAATTCTCGAGCGTCACCGTTTCGGTGATGGTGGACGATACTTTTGCGGCGACTTCGTTCATCGATTCGTACGCCGAAGTCGAGTCGTGCCGCGAGTGGACAAGAAGAATCGGCGTTTGAATCTTGGGGAGTGAATCCCGAATCAGCTTCTGAAGGTCGAGCATGCTGTAAATGCATGACAACGGCATCAGGTTGATGTTCCAGAAATTCTCCTTGGCTGACGCATCCTTGATGTCAACTGAAAACTTCGGCTGGTATTTCCACCAATGGCAGAGAGGGGTGCGGCGGATAATCGGAAGAAGATGGCTGATTTTCGATTTCAAATAGAGTGGCGTGGCCAGACAGCCGACGGCCATCGTCGATTGAGGGTAGTCAATCGCCAGTTTAAGGGCCAAAAGGGCCCCCATGGAAAGTCCGGCCACAAAAATTTTGGAACACTTTTGATGGAGCGCCATATAGGCCTTCTGGGCGGAATGAAACCAGGCGTTCCAATCGGTTCGGGCGAGATTTTCGGGGGTGGTGCCATGTCCGGCCAAAAGGGGGGCGGAGACGGTGAAGCCGGCCTGGGCCAGACGGTTGGCCACCGGGCGCATTGAGTCGGGGGTCCCGGTAAAACCGTGGAGCAAAAGAACCCCCGCGCCGTTTGTACCCTGGCGAAAAATAGGATCGATTTGGGGATTATGATGGGGCATGGGCCGTACTCTATATGCTTCACCGTATTAAAATTGTTTGACATTGTCCAATATGAATCAGTAGGACTTGGCGCGTATGGATTTAAGGGAAATCTGCTTGCCCATTCAGCGCGAAGCCGAGGAGTTGGAGCGGTTTTTGACCGACAAACTCGCTTCACGTGTTCCTTTTGTGCAAAGCGTTGCCTCCTATGTGATCCAAAACGGGGGGAAACGCCTGCGCCCCATCCTTACCGTTTTGAGCGCCAAACTGGCCGGCTACAAGGGTTCAGCCGCCGTTCCCCTGGGGACGGCGGTGGAGTATATGCACACCGCCTCGCTCTTACACGACGATGTCATCGACAATGCCCAGCTCCGCCGAGGGCGGGCCTCCATCAACAACAAATGGGGGAATCATGTAAGCGTCCTTGTCGGTGATTTTTTCTACTGTCGGGCGATGGATCTTCTGGTCCAAAGCGGCGATTTGCGGATTCTCAAGGTGTTGACTGACGTAATCACCACCACCACCGAGGGAGAGATTTTCGAAATCACCAAAAGCAACGACTTGGCGACCACCGAGAAAGATTATCTGCAGATCATCACCTCCAAAACGGCGGCGCTGATGGCCGGGGCCTGCCAGGCGGGGGCGATTCTCGGCAACGTTTCGGAAGAATTCGAGCATGCGCTTCGCAAGTTTGGCTTGAATCTGGGGATTGCCTTTCAACTGCAGGACGACATCCTTGACTACATTGCCACGGAAGAGGAGTTTGGGAAAAAACACGGCACCGATTTAAATGAAGGAAAACTGACTCTTCCCCTCATTCTCGCCTTAAAAAAGTGCTCCGAGGAGGAATTGCGCATTGTCAAGGACACTCTTATTTCCGACTCCATTGATCCCGCTGTTTTCTCCCGGATTCTGGCCATCATCAACCGTTACGATGGCATCCGCGAAACCGGCCGCCTTGCCAAAGATTATATCGACAAGGCCAAGGACTCATTAAGCCTCTTTCGCCCCTCGCTGGAACGCGACACCCTTCTTTCAATCGCCGATTATGTGGTGTTGAGAAAGAACTGAGGGTCCGATTTTCGGACGGTACCGTCCGAAAATCGGACGGTTTGATCCGTTGATTGACTTATCCGATAATCCGCTTTCATTTTGCTTTTCAAAAAAATTCCTTTCAATTCTGGGCGGTTGATTCCTGATTTTATGCCTTCCCTTCTTTTTGGCATCGAGTTTGCATTTGTCTCCGCTCGCCCGCTTTTACGGTGATTCAAAAAGTCGCCGCAAAAAACGGTCGATATTGTGAAGGAGAAACAATGAAAAAGCAACTCATGTCTCTGTTTGTCGTGTCAGCCCTGCTTGTGATGGCAAGCCAGGGGTGGACAAAAACCGCTTCGTCTTTCGACGGAGTTATCAATGTCAACACCGCCTCCGCCGAGGAGCTTAAGCTTCTGCCGGGAGTGGGTGAAGTGAAGGCCCAGGCGATTATCGACGCCCGGTCTGCCAAGCCGTTTCAGAGTCTTGAAGATCTTCTGGCGGTGAAGGGGATCGGCGAGAAGATGATCCAGAAATGGACGCCATATATTGCTTTTGAGGGGGAAACAACCCTTAAAGTGTCGAGTGTGGCTCCGACGACGACGGCCGATGCCGCCCAATAACAATCGAATACCCTTGATACTCAAAACCCCGTCTCCGCTCTTTGAGCGGAGGCGGGGCTTTTTATTCGGGAGAGAACCATATGCTTGTCACTCGCTGGAGATTCCATTTTTGTGGAATTCGCCCAAGGATCGCAAGCAAGTTACACTTTTCTAAAGCAATCTCTGTGCCAACTTCGCAAAATTGTTGTACAAAGAATTTTAAGGAATTCTAGCCAGTTATGAAAAAGTGGCGGAGGTTTTTGAACGGAGTGGGTATTTTTTGTCTTGTTTTGGGAACAATTTGTTCAAAATGTTGACGCTATGCAAACAAAAAGAGTCCTGCTATTTCCCGCCTTGAACGACCTTAAGGCGGCGTTTGGGTTGCGGCTCCTCCAGCACGTCCATGATGACATTGGGGTCAAAGAGCGATTTTTCGATCTTTTTGGCGTCCATTTTGACCACATCCCGGCTCATTTCAATGCCGTAGTGACCCAAAAGGGAGGAAATCTGGTCGAATTTGTTCTCAATCGAGCGCGAAACCGACTCAAAACCATGGGAGGCCGACCGGGCCCGGTTCCAGAAAAAGAGAGGGTTTAGCTCAAAAAAATCGCTGTCATCCTCTTTTGGTTCAATGATCAGGATGTCTTTTTTGAAATTGGGGTCCTCGCGGTAGGTTTGAATAGCGTACATCAGGCGCGAGTGGAAAAGAGTCCGGAACACCTGGTTGAACACCATTCCAAGCCCCCAGTCGGAAATCCGTTTGGATTTTGTCACATATTTGTTTTCTTCCCTTAGGTATTCAATCACCAGTTCGTTGTTGAAGGGGCGAAAGGGGTTGTAACAGATAACCAAATCGGCTCCCTTGTCGAGGGCCACGTCGATATTGGCCGTTTTACGCACGCCGCCGTCAACATAATCGACCCCCTTGATGCGGGCCGGTTTGTAAAACCCTGGAATGGCCGTTGAGGCCTGAATGGCCTGCGAAATACTCACATCATTTTTTTCGTCGGGCCCGAAAATCACCCGGTCGGCGGTATCGAGGTTCATGGCCGAAATATACAAAGAATGCCCCAACATCTTTTTCAAGACCCGGAAGTTGTTGGTCATCCGGTTCTTCTTCATATTATGTCGAAGATAGCTCTCCAGCAAAACGTTGTCGCAGATACCGGAAGGGATGAGTTCCCCCAGAGCCGGGATCGACCGCGTGGAATAGGCCACCCGTAAAAGGGGTTTCATCAATTGCTCGTAATTGGAGTAGTTGGGGTGAAGAGCCAGATTTTTGACGTTTTTCCATACATCCCGGCGCAGGTTTGGAAAGGCCGAAAAAAGGTCATAGAGAATGCCCGGAAAAAAGGTGAGATGGCCGTAGAGATATTTAAGGGGGCGCGCCACAAACTCCCGCCAATTGGGCTTATAGAGGTGGAGAGGGGAGAGCTGGGAAAAATGTTTTGACTTACCGTCGAGGCTGGCCAGCATCTCCTCCGGCGGAATCCCGCCGGACAATGGCGCGGCAAGAAAGGCTCCGGCGGAGAGCCCTACGTAAATATCGAAATCGGTGACCTTTTTGTTGACCAAGTAGTCGTTTAAGGCCTTTAACCCCCCGACTTTGAAGGCCCCCCCCGAAATGGCCCCGCCAGCCAACACAAGGGCAAGCTTCGGGTTGTCCTTTTTTTCCTTCGGGTCAGACTTGTTGACTATGGTAATTCCCATGGATGGATTGACGCTGTATGTCATTGTAGCAGAGAGGTTGAAGGAGATGGAAGAAAAAAATTTTACACGTTAACGACATCCCCCAAATCGATCCGGATGCCGAAAACCTTGGTTACGATGAAGTAGAGGACCAAGAGGCTTACAAAGAACATGACAAAAGAGCCGATGGCGATTCCCAACAAAAAGATGGCCCAGATAATGGCGATAAGGGCGACAAGCGGCGAAAAAAAGTGGTTCTTTTTTGAGACGTAGGCCGGAGTGAAAAAAACAAGGGCCCCTTCCACCTTTTTAAACCAGTGGTTCCACTGTTTGGTGATGAATTCGGGGATGAGGTCTTGCCATTTCATGGTTTTGTTTTCCTAATGACCTTCGCCTAAAAAGTCAACGTTCCATTTGGCAGGGGAGGGGGGATGGGTTATGGGTGACGGCCATGCGGCATGTTTTCTTACTTATTTTGATTAGCGGTTTATTATTACCCTCATTGCCAAGGGCCGAGGAAACCGAAATCCCGCAAGTAACCGTCACCGGAACGGCTGAGCGGGAGTCGGTTGACTCCACTGCTTCAACCACCATCATCCGGGCGGAAGACTACGCAAACCGCATTGTCAGCGTTTCCGAAATCCTTTCTGAACAGGCGGGGGTGCATATCACCCGCTACGGCGGCCTTGAAGATGCCACCTCCATTTCGATTCGTGGTTCTTCCGCCGATGAAGTCCAGGTCCTCTTCGACGGCGTGCCGCTCAATACCGCCGAGGGGGGAATGATCGATCTTTCGCCGTTTCTCGTCGAGTCGCTCGATTCCATCGAAATTTCCCGCGGATCGGGGCCGCTTGAATACGGTTTCGCCCCTTCAGCCGGAACGGTGGCGCTTCACTCGAAAGGGATCGGGAGTGGAAGAAAAATCGGCGCATCGGTCGGGTACGGGAGTTTTAATACCTTTCGATCGAATCTTGCCTATTCAAACAGATGGAAAAATTTCGGCATGGTGGCCGCTTTCGGTTTTTTGCGGACCGACGGCGATTTTTCCTTTCTGGACGACAACGGGACTCCCGCCAATTCCGCCGATGATCAACGAGTCAAACGGCAAAACAACGAGTCACAGACCATTCACCCATTCATCAAACTGGAATACAAATTTGACGACAAAACCCGTCTCGAATGGGTGAATCACCTCATCCGAAAAGATGACGGAGTGCCCGGGCTTTCGGCCAACCAGTCGGATACCTCCAATGTGTCTGCCACATCGTGGCTTGCCAGCCTCAAACTCCGGCGCGATTCCTTTTTTCACCGGAATCTTGCGTTCACCAACCGCGCCTATCTTCGTTTGACCAAAAGCCAGTACGCCGATTTGAACGGGGAGGTGGGGCTGGGAGGGGCGCAAGACAATGACAACGACACGACGCTATTTGGTAACCAAATGACGATGGAAATCACCCCCGACAACCGTCAATTGATCACCGCGTTTGTCCTCTACCAGGCGGAGTGGTTTCGGGCGGAGGATTTTTTGGCATCCCCCTCACAGGGGGGGGCGAGTGTCCGGCACCAGTGGAATATCGGAGTCGGCGACGAGATCGAATTTTTAAACCGCCGGTTGCTGGTGAACCCCGCCGTCTGGATTGAGAATGTTACTAATCGTTTGAACAATGATGACCCGTCGTTTTTGACCCCCGCCTCTTTTTCCAATACCAAAAGCCACCATGTGGTTTCGGCCAGATTGGGTCTCAAGGGGATGGCAACCCCCTGGCTTGCGTTGAAGGCCAACGCTTCGCGTGGCTTTCGGTTTCCCACTTTTCCGGAGCTTTTCGGCGACCGCGGGGGGGTTGTCGGCAATCAGGCGTTGGAACCGCAGGAGAGCATCAATTGGGATGCTGGATTTATGGTGAGGGAAATCCCCCCTCCCTTGAGGGGAGGGGGCCAGGGGGAGGGTGTCCACGAGAGCACCCTCTTCCCAACCCTCCCCCCTCAAGGGGGAAGGGGTTTGATTCAGAAAGCGAGTCTGTCTTTGTTTTATTTCGATCGTCAGGTTGATAATCTAATCCAATTCGAACAAAACGCCGGTTTTGCCCGCGCGGAGAATATCGGCGAGGCGCGCATCAAAGGGGTGGAAGTTCAGGGGTCCTTGGAGGCTTTCAAACATGTAAGCGTGTCGGCCAATTACACGTTTCAAGATCCGGTCAATCAGGCTGATTTTCCGGGGCGGCAGTTGCCCGGACGGCCACGGCATGAGTTGGAGACACGCATCGAAGGATTTATCAACAGGGGTAGAGCCTTTGTGGAGGTAAACTGGATCGATTCCAATTTTCTTGACCCCTTGAACACCCGCGTCGTCCGCGACCGGGTTATTTTAAATGCGGGAATTGCCTTTAATCTGGTGCCAGCCGCCAGCCGAGCTTCGGTCGCCAGCCGAGCTTCGGCCCATGGCCGGTTGACCTTTGAGGCAAAAAACTTGACGAATGACCAGATTGTCGATTGGGTTGGCTTTCCCCTTCCTGGAAGGGGCTTTTTTGGGCGTGTGGATGTGGCCTTTTAGCTGTGCTTTGGGGGTCAAGCCGCCTTTCGATGGCGGTGGGTCCAGTGAACCGGATTAAAAAGATGCTTGATCGATGTCAAAGAATCCTGATGCCGGGAAGAGCTGATAAACCCGCCGATCAGGCTTACAGCCACAAACCCCAAAAACACCAAGCACCATATTTTAAGTGCCAATAACATGGCTTTACTCCTTTCTTTCAATTCAAACCCTAGTCTTCATAACGCAGTGTGTCAATGGGTCTACCGATTAATAAAAATTATATTATTTTTGATCATTATTTCATTTTTTCCAGTATCTGTCCAATCCACCTTCGCTAAAACTTCCTCCTTTGCCAAAGCTATGGAGGACAAGTCGGCGGACAAGGCAGAATTGAAGGGAGGTATTATTTCCCTCAAACCCAACATCACCGAAATCCTCTTTTCCCTGGGAATGGGAGACCGGTTGGTGGGGGTGACTACTTATTGTGATTATCCTCCGGAGGCCGGAGGCATCGACAAAGTGGCCGACTATGTGCGGGTCGACGTGGAAAAAATATTGGTCAAACAGCCGTCGCTCGTCATCGGTTCGGAGGAAAATTCGACCAAAGGGGATGTGGAGTTTTTGAAAGAACGGGGGATCGATGTCCGGCTTTATCCCTTTGGACAGCTGGACGATACCTACCGGTCAATCGAAAGGATTGCTTTCCTGTTGGGAATCCCTGAAAGGGGGCAACGGCTCGTCTTGGATATTCGGAAGGAGCTTGATTTCTTGGCGGGCGATCCCCAAAAAACGGTTCTCCTTGTCGTCGGCATCAAACCGCTTGTCGTCGTGGGGGGACATAACCTTCTGGACGATCTGCTCAAAATTGTCGGGGGGAAAAACGTTGCGGGGAGTTCGAAACTCCGATATCCCACATTTGGGACGGAACAGTTGATTGCCGCCCAGCCCGATGTCATTGTCGATTTGACGATGGGGAGTGAAACGAAAGGGAGGACCGCGAGCCTTTCATGGTACCGACAATTTACGTCGGTGCCGGCTGTCAGGAATAACCGGATCTATTTTCTCGATGTGGCCGATTTTCGCGCATCAAAGCGGTTGATTGTGGGGGCGAAAAAATTGGCGGAGGTTTTAAAATGGTAACTACTCAGGTAGTTCCCTCCGACCTTTCAAGGTTTGCCGATGGCGGATCGCGGTATCTCCCCGCAAACAAGGAGAGCCTCTTTGTCTTCGCAATTTTCGCAAGCCGCCCCGAGTTGGATTGTCTCGAAGGACAATGTCGCCGGCGGGAGCGAAAATTGCTTCGTCAAATGGACTCTCCTTGTTTGCTCCGTGAACCACCCGGGTAGTTATTTGAAATGAACAAATCTCTCAATTTTCAGCGCTGGCTTTTCATGAATCTTCTTCTCCTTCTGGGGTTGGGGGTGATCGTCTCCATTTTTTCCTTTCTGGGAAACCCGCTTGTTTCTCCCCTTTCCCTCTTTTCCGGCGACAACCCCATTGCCGGAGATCTTTATTTTCATGCCCGCCTGCCGCGCACCCTGTTGGCGGTTTTTGTCGGCGCCGCTCTTTCGTCAAGCGGGGTGGCCTTTCAATCACTGTTGCGGAATCCCCTGGCCGACCCCTATATTCTGGGCGTTTCCGGCGGGGCGGCGTTGGGAGGAGTGCTTGCCTTGGCGCTCAATCTTCCTTTTTCGCTGATCTCGGTTCTGGCCTTTGGTTTTGCGCTCGGTTCTCTCTTTCTCATTTATTTTGTGGCAAAGGTGGAGGGGAGGCTCCCGGCCCATTCCCTTCTTTTGACGGGGGTGATTTTCAACGCCTTTGCCTTTGCGCTGATTTTGCTGATCAACTCGCTGGTCACGCTGGGGGAGGCCCATCAAATTTTGTTTCTTCTTATGGGATCGCTTGAGGCGCGGCCGATGGCCGAGGTGTTTTGGGTCGGGCTTTTTACCTTTCTCGGTTTGGCGATTCTTGTTTTTCAGTCCTCCCGGATGAACGTCATTTCGCTGGGTGACGAAACGGCCGCCCAATTGGGAGTGACTCCTGCCACGCACCGGAAGATTATTTTCTTTGCCGCCTCGGTCATGGTGGGGGCAAGCGTCGCCGTTGCCGGGTTGATCGGTTTTGTCGGCCTCGTGGTGCCGCATGTTTGCCGGATGATCTTCGGCCCCGACCATCGGGTTCTGATGCCCCTCTCCGCTTTGGGCGGCGGCCTGTTTCTGGTGCTTTGCGATTTTCTGGCGCGAACGCTCGTGTCCGGCGCCGGATTTCAGACGCAACTCCCCATCGGCGTGGTGACGGCGCTTATTGGCGCGCCGTTTTTCGTTTGGTTGATGAAAAAATAGTCATGATCGAAACAAAAGATCTCACCTATTCGGTTGAAGACAAAAAAATTCTCGAGGGAGTGACCTTTCGGATGGAGCAGGGCGATTTTGTCGCGCTCCTCGGCCCCAACGGATCGGGAAAAACAACCCTCATCAAAATCTTGAGCGGGGTTTATCGGGATTATTCGGGTGCGGCGAATTTGAATCTCATGCACATCGGGCGGATGAGATCCCGTGGAATCGCCCAGTTTGTGTCGGTGGTTCCGCAGGAGGCGCATTTTGCCTTTCCCTTCACCGCCCTGGAGGTGGTGCTGATGGGGCGGCAGGCGTTTCAGAAAAATTTTTCGTTCGATTCCGCGGAAGACTTGCAAATCGCGAGCCGGGCGATGGAAAGGACCGACTGTCGGCAGTTTGCCGACCGGAAAATCTCCACCCTTTCCGGCGGCGAGAAGCAGAGGGTTCTTCTGGCGCGGGCGCTGGCGCAGAAACCCCGTTTTTTGCTTCTCGATGAACCGGCGAGCCATCTCGACCTGAAACATCAGGGGGATCTGTTTCGTCTTTTGGTCGATCTGAACCGGTCGGACGGCATTGCCGTCCTGTGCGTGGTGCACGATCTGAATCTCGCCTCGCTGTACGCCAAACGTCTCTTGTGTCTCAAGGAGGGGCGTCTGGTTCTTCAGGGGGAGACGGGGGAAGTGTTGACGGAGGAAAATATCCGGAAGGTTTTCGGAATCCCCTGCCGAAAACTGGCCTCTCCGGACGGTCATTCCTATTTTTTCCCCGAGCGGGTACAATAACATTCAGATATGGATCTTGGCGGCGGCAAAAACCGCTTTCACCGCTTTTTTTTCCTTTCCCTTTCGATCCACGGCCTCCTTTTTGCCGCGCTTGTCTACCTGATCGTCAAAGACCCTTTTTATTGGGGAGGGGGGTTGAGCGGCAGTCCTTCGGTGGTGATGGTTGAATTGTCCGATTGGCGGGGGGAGGAGGAGGTAGTGGAGGAAAAAGAGGGAGAAGAGACGGAAGAAAAACAGCCCCCGATGCTACTGGAAAGTAAAAAGGCTGAAATCAGCATTCCTTTTCCACCGGAGAAGAAACCGGCGAAAAAAGAATCGGAAAAAAAGCTGTTTCCAGGAGGAGAGGAGACAGCCATGCACAAACCTGGATTTGGCGAGGGGGATTCGCCGACGCCTGCGGGAGGGAAAGGTTCCGGATTTGACGCCGTGACGGGCCAAAACAAATCCCCCGACATCCTTGCCCTCATTCGCCAAAAAATCATGCAGGCCAAAAGTTATCCCCTCGCCGCGAGGCGGCGCGGCATCGAGGGGACGGTTAAAATCCGTTTTCGCATTGCCAAAGACGGCAATTTGGAGCAGGTGGCGGTGGTTCTCTCCTCCGGGTCGGACCTTTTGGACCAGGAGGCCGTGGCCACGGTCAAACGGGCTCTGCCTTATCCCTATTACGAAGGGGATATTTTGATGGGGTTGAAGTTTGATTTACGGGAGTAGGTCTGATAAAACGTGTTGAAAACCGGAGAGAGTCCTTTTGACGAAGCAATTTTCGTTCCCGCCGGTCCCATTTACCGGCGAGACAATCCAACTCTCAAGCGGCTTACGAAAATTGCGAAAACAAAAGTAGTCTCTCTGGTTGTCGCTCATTATGTTATCATTTCCTTCCTTCCTCGAAGATCTTCTGCTCCGTTATATCAAACAAACCTATCTTCCCATCAAAGGGGCTTCGGGGAAGCCGTTCAACGACAAAGATTTTGTCTTTTTCTCCAAAGGGGCCAAGGCCCTCTCGGAGGCCTATACTTCGCAAAGGGGAAGCCTTCCGACCAATTATCTGAATATTCCCGTTTATCGCTCCGGCTATCTCCTCTATTTTTTGCCGGTGAATTTCTTAAAGATCGTTCATATTATGAACGAGCTCGATCCCGCCGAAATTGTCGGCGGCAAGGTGCGAATCCTCGATGTAGGGGCGGGGCAGGGGACGTCGATGCTTGGGTTGATGGCCTTTTATGCCGGTCTGCTGGCGGAAAAAAAGGTGAAGGATGCCTGGCTCGATTTTACCCTGGTCGACCAGAGCTATGCCGCCCTTAAGGATGCCTTGAATCTTCATCAGGCTTATGCAGAGGAGCTTCAGAAAAAAAACGGGGGGTTTCGTTCGGCCTGTTCCGTCAAGAATTACGATCTGAGGCGCGGCGGGTTGAAACGATTTTTAAGGAACTTCAAATATCACCTGATTGTCGTCGCCAACGTCTTGAACGAAATTCCGGATCGGGAGGCGCGCGTTCAATTTATCGAATCGCTGCTG
Source organism: Deltaproteobacteria bacterium (assembly GCA_016207765.1). GTDB lineage: Bacteria > UBA10199 > UBA10199 > UBA10199 > SBBF01 > JACQOY01. Next base: position 17,526 of record JACQOY010000138.1, read on the forward strand.
GAAGACCATCTGGAGCCGGCCACCGGCCGGCTGATTCTTATCGAGCCGGCGGCACAACAAACCTCGCGCGATCTGCAATGGATCCGCGACCGGATTGTTACCGACAGGAAGATCGGACACGTTTATGCCCCGTGTCTCCATCAGGAGACCTGTCCGCTCAACGTGGTGAACAAACGGGACTGGTGTCATTTTTATTTTTCATGGGAGCGTCCCAAATTTGTTGAAAAGGTCGACCGGTTGATCGGTAACAAAAAAAACTGGCTCGCCTGTTCGTATCTGGTTTTGGGAAAAAAGCCGCCGGGGCTTACCCCTCACCCTGGCCCTCTCCCCCAGGGGGAGAGGGGACAAATGAGGTGGCGTGTGATCTCGAACCGGATGCCCTCCAACGGGAAAGAAGAAGTTGTTCTCTGCGGCCCGAAAGGCCGGTATCATGTGGAATTGTTGGACAGGGACACAATGCCGTCAAACCGCGCCTTTCACCGGATTGGACGGGGGGATCTGGTTGACATCGATGTGAGATCAGAAGGGGCAAAGTACCGCGTGGACGGAAAATATCGGGTGCAAAAAAATGATCCGGTGAGGATAGTGAAAGAAAATTGAAATGAACCGCAAGAAACCAAAATTCGGCGTCGTTGCCGATCCGATCGGCACATTTGATCCGGAAGCCGAGACGACTTTTTTTCTTCTCAAAGAAATCACGTTGCGTGGGCACGAGGGGTGGATCATGGAGATGAAGGATCTTTTTCTTTGTGACGGCGAGGTTTTTGGCCGCGCCCGGAAAGTGACGGTCCGGCAAAAAGGCAAAATATTTGTGTATGAGTCGGACGATAAAAAGGAGATTGCCCTCAAGAATCTCAACTGCATTTTCCTTCGCAAAGACCCACCGGTTGATATTGAATATGTCAATCACCTGACACTGCTGGAGATGGTGGAGAATTCTCCTCCCCTTTGTAAGGCGAGGTCGGGTGGGGTAGAGAGCGGGCTGGTGTCTACCTCCCCCACCCCCTCCTTACAAAGGAGGGGAGGTTTTATTGGTCCTCTTATCATCAACTCCCCCTCCGGCATCAAAAAGGCCAATGAAAAAATTTATCCCTTTTATTTTTCAGGTGTCAGTCCCCCATCGGTTGTTTCACAATCGGGCGATGTCCTTCTGACTTTTTTAAAAAAAATCAAAAAAGGGGTGATCAAGCCGCTGAATGCCGGCGGGGGGAAAGGGATTCTTCTGGTCAATCACGGCGATCCGGATGCAAAAAGTCTGCTCGAGGTAGCCACGCACGGTTTTACCCGGTATGTGCTTCTGCAAAAGTATGTTCCGGAGGCCAGGAAAGGGGACAAAAGAGTCCTGCTATTAAACGGAGAGCCCCTTGGTTCCTTTCTACGGGTCCCGTCACGGGACGACTTTCGGGGGAACATGCACAGCGGGGCGCGGTGGGTCAAAGCAGTCCTCACGGCACACGAAAAAAAGATCATCTCCCGCCTTAAACCCCGCCTGTTGGCGGACGGTCTCCTCTTTGTCGGCATCGATTTTATCGGCCCTTACGTGACCGAAATCAATACCACCTCCCCCATGGGGATTCGCGAGATCAATCAACTTGATAATTCTCAAATTGAGAAAAGTGTCATTAATTTGGCTGAATCAGGGATTTTTTCTGCAATGCGTTAGCCGTTTTTCCCCCCTGACCCTTTAAATTGAGGGTTTTGAGGCCGCCAAACCCCATTTTTAATCGGTGTCTTAAC
>JACQOY010000133.1 GCA_016207765.1 Deltaproteobacteria bacterium
CCCGTCAAAGGTTCCACAAACGACGATCCGGTATACTGCATGCGCGGTGTGGGGGAAATGTAACCGCAATCCCAGGTGACAGAAGATCTGGGGGACCGCCTCCCCCACAAAATCCGGAAACCCAACCAGCAAAAAAGACCGGCGGCGGTAAATCCGAGAAAAATACGCCCGAGGTTGAACAGGAAAAGGGAAGGCTCCCGTATCTCCCATGCCTGATGGGCCGGATCGATTTGTGCGACTATTTTTTGCAATACCGACCAGATCGGCCCCGCAAAAACAACCGTGACAAGGCACATTGCAACCAGCAACAGACAGGCCCCGAGCGCCGGCGAAAAACGCTCGGGCACAACCTTAAGCACCTTATCAGTGCGGGCCTCGCCCAAAAAAATCATGCCGAAAAATTTGCCGAACGTCATTACCGTCAGGGCTCCGGCAAAAGTCAGGCCAAGAACGGCGGCCACCATCATGAAAAGGGGAAACCCGTCCGCCGTTTGCAGGCCGCGAAAGAGTCCCACATAAATCAGGGCTTCGCTGATAAAACCGTTCAAGGGGGGAAGACCCGCTATCGCCATTGATGACACCAGAACAAGGGAGCCGAGGATCGGCGTTTTTTTGATCAATCCCCCCAGTTCATCAATGAGGCGGCTTTGGGTTGCGTGCAGTACCTGCCCGGCCCCCAGAAAAAGGGCCCCTTTGAAGAGCGCATGGTTTATGAGGTGGAAAAGGCCCCCGCCAAAACCCAAAATGACGAGTTCGTGCCGGTTGACGCTGATGCCCAAAAGACCCAACCCAAGACCGATAAACATGATGCCCATATTTTCGACGCTCGAATAGGCCAGCAGGCGCTTGAAATCTCTTTGCGCGGCGCTGTTCAAGATTCCCATAAAAGCGGATGCAAGACCAAAAATGATCAGCAAACTTCCCCACCAGAGGGGGGGCGTGGGCAGGAAGCTCAAGGTCCGAAGGATTCCGTAGATTCCGGTTTTGATCATCACCCCGGACATCAGCGCCGAAATATAGCTTGGCGCCGCGGGATGGGCGTGCGGAAGCCAGACATGAAATGGAAAAATCCCCGCCTTGGTTCCAAAACCGATCACGGCAAAGACAAAGAGGGTTCCCGAAAAAACCGGCGCCATCGGCCCTCCCCTTGCAAAATCGGAAAACAGGAAGGAGCCCCCCTTGAGTGAAAGCAGGACAAAAAAGGCCGCCAGAAACGCCGTGGCCAGATGCGTGGCGATGAGGTATATCCAGCCCGCGTGACGCACCTCCCGGTTTTCGTGTTCGGTGGTGACCAGAAAAAAAGAGGCAAGCGACATGACTTCCCAGCAGATGAGGAAGAGAAATCCATCACGGACGACAGTGACAGCGGCCATGGCAAGAACCAGAAGAGGGAAAAAAGGAAGAGTCCCCAAGAGCCTTTCCTGCCCCGAAAGGTAGTCCCAACTATAAATAGATATGACAAGGGAAAGTCCGAAAATAACGACGAGAAAGAAGGCGCTTAAAGGGTCGCAACCGAGAACCAGCGCCAGTCCCGGAATGGGGGAACCGAAATCACGCTCCCACGCAAGCCCCAGGGAGAGGGCTTCCACCGCAGGGATCAATCCCGCAAGGGCCCCCGCAAAAACACCGCCGCATCCGAAAATTTTTTTGAGTTTCGGGTCCCTGCAAAGGGCGGAGAAGCCTGAGGAAACGAAAAGGATGCCGAAAGAGGCAAACAAAAAATTCATAAGGAGAACGGGACTTAATCATTTCCTTCTTGATTAATCAATCTAAAAATGAGTATATAGGAATATACTCATTAATTGATTAATCATGAAAAGTCTCTCCGACGAAACGCTTTCCCATGTGGCGAAATTTTTAAGAGCCATGGGGGAACCCACCCGTCTCAAAATTCTTCGCGCCCTTCACGACGGCGAACTGACCGTGAGTGAAATCATCGCACGGACCCAGGCCACCCAGTCGAATGTTTCGAAACACTTGACCATCCTCACTATGATGGGAATTCTCGCTTCACGAAAGGAAGGAACCTCGACCTACTACAAAATTGCCGATCCGAACATCACGGGAATCTGCGACACTGTTTGCCGGAGTATTGCCGAAAAAATCCGTCAGGAAAGAAGCACCTTAAACAACATTCGAAAGGGGGTGACCTTATGATTACCGTCTCAAGAAAAAAAGCAGACCTGTTTCTCCGCATGCTCTTTGGAAATCTGGGGCAATTGCAAAAGGACCGTGATCTTCTGGCGCGTTGGGCCCGGATGCGGAAACTCAGGCCGGCCGGCAAACTCGCCCTTCTCTTCCAGAACGGCATCGAGAATCTTCGCGCCGACCTGGTTTCACTCCGCCAACTTCTGGAACAAACCCCTGCCGCCGCCGACGCAAAGGGGAATCGGAAAGTATTTACTCATCCAGAATAAACGTGATCGCGCATTCGACGCGGTATTCCAGGATTTTACCGTTTTCAACCTTGCATTTTTGCGAGGTCACTTCCAGCCCGGTGATGCCGTGAAGGGTTTTGGAAGCCCTCTTGACCGCCTGATTGACGGCATCCTGAAAACTTTCCTTCGATGAAGCAATGACCTCTGTTTTTCGAGCAACGGCCATAAAACCTCCTTTTTGATCGTTAAAATTATGCGCTACGCAATACCTTGTC
>JACQOY010000134.1 GCA_016207765.1 Deltaproteobacteria bacterium
ATTTTGGGAGACTTTTCGAACTTATTGAAATTCAAGGTAAAATAACGCTATGAACCGGGAGGAAAAAACAGGCTTGGTTTGAAAACGGCTCTTTTCTTAAAATGAGAAATGGTAATCAATTATGACGCTTTCTTCACCTCCCGGACCTTCTCCAAAAACCAGCGAACGTTACCGGGCTTTTCACCGCGAGGTGCAAAAAACTTTCGGCGAACGGATTTTCCGCATCACCATCAATACGGGGTTAACCTGTCCCAATATTGATGGAACACGAGCCAAGGGGGGGTGCACCTTTTGCCAAGACGCCTCTTATCTCGGCTTGAGTTTTCAGGAAGGCCTCTCGGTGGAAAAACAACTCCAAACGGGGATGGAATATGTCCGTACCCGTCACCAAACGGGACGCTTTTTTGCCTATTTCCAGAACGGGACAAATACCCACGCCCCGGTTCCGGTTTTAAAGAAGATCTATAATCAAACTTTGGCGAACAGCAATATTGCGGGGCTCATGATCGGAACCAGGGCGGATTGTCTGGGACCGGAGGTGCTTGACCTCCTCGAAGAACTGAACGGACGAACTTATCTATGGATGGAATTGGGGCTTCAGTCGCACAAAAATGACGTCCTCAAGCGGATCAACCGGGCGCATACCGCCGGGGAATTCGAGTCGGCGGCAAAAAATCTCGACAAAAGAAAAATCAAAGTCTGCGCCCATGTCATTTTGGGGCTCCCCGGTGAAACCCCCGCCGATACCATAGACAAGGCCCGTTTCATCAATCAACTTCCCGTTGCCGGGATTAAAATTCACAATCTGGTCGTGTTCAAAAAAACCGCGCTTGAAAAACAATACCGGGAAGGAACAATCGCCCTTCAGGACTTGAAAACATACGCGTCCGCATGCACCGATTTTTTGGAACACCTTCGGCCCGACATCATGGTGCAACGGCTGAATGCCCATGGCCCGCGGGAAATCACCGTGGCTCCCGACTGGTCCATCAACAAAATGGCGACGATGAACGCAATTCACGATGAACTGGAAAAGAGAGATGCATGGCAGGGGAAAAAACTGGGGTATGAGATCAATGCGCTGACTTCTTGAGCGATTCGACCTTGTCATCCACCCGCTAGGGTGGCCAGCTTGCAAAGGCGAATATCGGTCTGGTGAAGTTCGATAAATTCCCGGATGTCGGAGGGTTCTTCGCGCAAGCCGATAACATCCGAACCGATCTTGTCGATCTTCTTGTCAAGTGTCTGAAACCACTCTTCCATTTTTTCCATAGACACCCCTTGAGTCACAAATAATTACGCGGCCTTCACGAAATCGACATCCGCCTCGCAGAGAAAGAGGGCCGCCAGTTCCACATGGGCGGTCTGGGGGAACATGTCGAGCGGCTGGCAGACATCAAGTCGATACTTCTCGGAACGAAGGCGCAAGGTATCGCGGGCAAAGGTGGCCGGGTTGCATGAAACATAGATGATTTTTTGCGGTTTAAAGGTCATGATCCATTCGAGTGATTCGGCAATCCCCCGTCGTGGAGGATCACAAACAAGCGTGTGACAGGCAAATCCGCTTTTCTTCAATTGGGCCAAAACCCGGCTGGTTGTTCCATGTTTCCAACTGATATTCGACATTCCCGATTCTTTGGCCTTTTTTTTCCCCTCTTCGATTACCTCCTGGTTTTTATCGATCCCCCATACATGACCGGCCCGGGTAGCTAACGGGAAGGTGAAATTACCGCTCCCGCAGTATAAATCGAAAATCTGGTCGGTTTTTTTCGGATCGGCCATCTCGAGGACTAATTGGACCAATTTTTCGTTCTGATCGGGATTCACCTGCGAAAAACCTGACGCGTCATCGACGCGGAGTTCGAGGGGCCATTGATCGGGGTTGAGGGCTTGGGGCTTGGCTGGGGATTGGGAGATCTGGATCTCAGGTTTCGGGTTTGCAAGCGATTCACGAAGGGCATGCAATTTCTGATTCAACATTTCATCGGCAATCAGGCATTTTTCAATTTCCACAATCTCGTGGCTTTGCGCCTTGAAAAAACCGATTTTCCCCTCACGGTCGCGCTGGATTTGAATCCGGTTTCGGTAGTTCAAGATTTTTGGCGAAGGGATCACCTCCTCGATTGTTGCGTCGGGCATTTTGGCAATCCGGCGGAGGGCATCAAGCACAATTTCTTTTTTCCATTTGAGTTGGGCCTCGTAGCTCATCTGCTGAAGTTGACACCCCCCACAGTTGAAAAACCAGGGGCAGGGAGGATCGGCGCGATCCGGCGATGTTTGGATAATCTCGAGAATCCGACCACGATCGTAATCTTTCTGTTCTTCCTCAATCTGGACAGACACAACATCGCCGGGAACCCCCCACGGAATAAAAATCACCTTCCCCAAATAGCGGGCCAGCCCTTCCCCCTCGGAATTCAGTTTTTCGATGGTGACGGTTATTTTGGGGAGTTCCATATCCTGTAGGGGCGATCCTTGCCTGCCCGCCGGTCGTCAGGAGGGTGATCGCCCATTGTTGGGTGAACACGAGGTTCACCCCTACGCAAAGAAAAGTCAAAGGAGAAAAAGGGGTTACGCTATATCCAATAGAATCGAATCGTACTCGCGAGAGAGTTGCGACTTGGGAAAGAGTTGCCGGGCGAGATCGGCCTTTCGTTTTTCGGCCTCGTAGCCATAGCGGATGACCTGTGCACGGATTTCGGGGGCGTGGTATTTGTAGTTATGCGTCTCCCCCTTCTCCCGCGTGAGAAAATTGACAATTCCCTTGGTGCCATAACCCATCTGAAACAAAAGACGGCCGGAGATTTCGTCCGCCAGTGTTTCGTGCGCCCGCCGGAGCTCGAAAATCTGGTCCCAGTTGAGTTGCTGAATCTCTTCGCGCGGCGGCTTTAACGCGCAGGAATGGCCCCACTCGTGAGCCAGAACACCGGCGATGGTTTCCTCCTCATCCACATGGCGAGACAGAAAATCGACCCCCACATAAACAATATCGTTGTCGTCGATACAGGCGGTTGTCCCCCTGGCGGGGACAAGGCGGCATTTTTTGTTTTTCAGGTGATTGAGCCGGCGTTTTAAGCGGCTTAAAAAGCCGGAGGGAGAAAAAAGGGCCGCAAGTTGCCCGATCTCTTCAAGCGACAAGACAACCGGAGGGACTTCACCAAGCGTTTTTTGTTCGGAACCTTCGACCGTTCCCCCGGAACGAATGGTGGGAATCCCCCGTAAAATAAGGTGGGTTCCGGCTGAAGTGAGTCCTTCGACTTTCATCAAGTGTTAAAATAACATTGGAGGGGGAAATCCGCAAGGGTGAGGCCGGTTGGTTATTTGAAATGATCAAACCCCTTTTTGACCTTCTTCAACTCGATGCCGGTTTCGTCAAATACCTTTAGCCCCTCTTCGGCATCGACAATCGAGCCGATGGGATAAAATTTGAACCCAACCTTTTGCGCCCGCTTCTGCATTTCGTCCTCTGTTACAGGATCAACCGTAAAAAGGAGTTGATAATCTTCCCCACCCCCCAGTACCAGGTCATGGAGAGACAATTTATACTCACGCGCCAGGAGATCCAAATCCTTTTCGCGGGGAATCCGCTCGAATTGAAGCTTCGCCCCGACATGACTTTGCTCCAAAATATGTTCCAAATCCTGCAAAAGACCGTCGCTCAAATCAATCATCGAGGTGACCCCCGTTTCTTTCCCCAAAAATTGCCCAGCCCCAATTCGGGGGCGCGGCGTTTTATGGGCCCTGACATGGGGTGATTCATTGGCCTTTCCTTTTTTCAACAGGTGAAAGCCGAGGGCCGAGGAACCAAGCGGGCCGGTGACAAAAACCAGATCCCCCTTTTTGGCCCCTTTTCTGAATTTGCAATGCCTCATTTCCACTTCCCCGATCTGGGTCAGACTGGCCCAAAATCCGTTGGGGGAACGGGAAATATCGCCTCCGACAATCGATACATTAAAGCTTTGCGCCTCCTGCAAAAAACCGGCGGTGATTTCATCGATCCATTTTTCCTTCATCGTTTCCGGAATGCCAAGGGTAATCAGGGCGTACTTGGGAGTCCCTCCCATGGCCGCAATATCGCTTAAAGAAACGGCAAAAGCCTTTTTCCCCACTTCAAAGGCGGTAAAATATTTCAGATCAAAGTGGACTTTTTCCACCACGCAATCGGTGGTCATCAGGGAATAAAAACCTCCCCCTTTTTCGACGACAGCGCAGTCATCGCCAATGCCGCATATGACCTGCGGATTGTGGAGAGCTACCTGTTGCTGGATTTTGGCGATGAGTTGGAACTCGGAGAGGTTCATCAGATTCTTGCTCTGCAATTTCTACCTGTTTTGCGAAGAAGCCTGCGAACTGTTTGAAGATCCATACGCACCATTTGGCCGGCGGCCCTGCCCCAACGAGGGACCCATCCACGAAGTGGTCCCCCTTTGGGATCGGGGCCGCCTTAATTCCCGGTCTGGCGAATACCGCCTTCGCCCACCGTCAGGGTAAACGGCGAAATGACGGCATTCCCTCCGCCATTGAACGATTGAATGCCGGTAGCCCCGCCAAGACCGCCGATCGCCAACAAGGCATCTTTGATGTCGCTTCGTTTGAAGGTCCCGGACCGGGAGACCGCCTCACGCACAAACCAGACAGCGTCAAACCCGATCGCCTCCAGGCTGTTTGGGGAACGACCAAAGGCCGAACGAAAACCGCTTACAAAAGCGGGCGCTTTGCCGGCACGGTTTCCCGAATAGAAAATATCGAGGAAAAAACTTCCCGGATAATCGACCGTCAGCTCGGATGAAAGGGCCGAATCGTTCCAGGCATTGGTCCCCAAAAGAGTGATGCCTGCGATACCCGACAGTTTCAAATAGGGGATCAGATGATTGACCACCCGGTAACTGTCGGGAATAAAGAGAGCGTCAAAACCGGCGGTGGTGCCGGTATAGGAAAAACGGGCCTGACCGAGTTTGAGGCGGCGAACATCGTCCGCCAGATCGGGCTTGGAAGGGTTATAGGCCGCCTTCGCCACGATTTTACCTCCTTGAGACCGCACCTCAGAAACAAAGAGATCACTCATTTCCTGGCCGTAGTTTGAAGAGGGATAAAGAATTGCAAAACTTCGTTTGCCACGGCTTCTCGCCTTGGAAACCAGATCGCGAATCTGCTGACCGGCCGGATAACCCATGGGAAAGATATAATCCCCCATTTCACCAAGCCCCGGCTTTTGGGTGATGGGAAAGAGAGGAATGTTTATCTGCTCGGCCCGTTTCGAGGCCACCTCGGCCAACGGCCCCGACATGGGCCCGATAATGGCGGAGACACGCTCATTTTCCAGATCGTCCATCGTTTTGGCGACTTCTTCCGGGAGGCTTCCGGAATCGCGGACAACCAGCTGAATCTTCTGGGCCGTCACATCCTTGCCGAGTGTCGCCAGACATTCTGCCTGCGCGCCGGCGGCGCATTCAACACCATTGAGCACCGCCCTGCCATAGGCCGCCTGCGGGCCCGACAAGGGGAGAAGAACGCCGATTTTCAAAACATCCCTGTCCCGGGAAACCGAAACGGCGCCCCCCAATTCCCTCAACATTTGCCGCGCCGAACCCGCGTATTCGTGCTTGGGCCAGCTATCGACGAATTCGGAGAGCTTGCGGCGGGCCCCATCGGCATCGCCCGCCTCTACCAGGGTCTTGCCCCACTTGTATTCAACGTAACTTTTCGAAAACGTTTTTGGATAACTGCGAAACCAGGCGGGAATGCGGTTTCCCGGAAGCGGAGAGGTGACAAACCCCCGCAGACGTTGCATAACCTCACGCTTGGGGAGCAGATCTTCGGCCGATAGATCGGACAGGGACGGATCGGTTCCTTCTTCATAAATATCGGCCATGCGGAGAATGGAATAGTCGATTTCCTGGCGGGAAACGCCCAGTTTTTCGCCGGCCAGCACCTTCGTCGAGTAGAGACGAAGATTCAGTTTGGCCATCAACGCTTCCGGCTTGGCTTGGTTCAAATATTCAAGGGCCCGGCGAAAATCAGAAAATTTGTAGGCGGAATAACCCGCCATGAGCGCCCCTTTGGACCGGTAAGCGGGGTCGGGTGATCTTTTCATCAGGATTTCAAACTCGCCGATGGCGGGAGCCCACTGGCTTTGAAGGAAATAAATTTTGCCGATTTTGTAATAAGCCTCGTCGGTGAGTTGATTGTAGGCAAAGGCGGCAATGAACTTCTCGTATTCCTTCAATGCGGCATTCAGATTCCGCCTGTTGTAGAACCCCTCGGCAATCTGGAAGGCCGACCTCATCGAGGAATCAACCTCCGCCGGATAAACCGGTTTCTTTTTCCCAATGCCGCCACAGGCCGCAAGGCTTAAGGCACAACCCAGAAAAATGAAGATCCGCAAATTTTTGGTGAAGTGTTTCAAGACAGTTTTTTTCTTCTCATAGAACACAAGACATTTCAACACTAAATCGGGGGCTTTGCCGATCGGGCAAACAACCGCCGCCACCAGGAGAGTTTGGCCTCATTTTTCACCTTGAGCCGGACCAGAGCATGAAGTTTTTGTCCCGTGGACAAATCGGTTGACCGAAGCGTGTAGGCAAAACCGGCGGAGAGGCCGGCGGGAATTTCCACCTCCTGTTTCCTCAACACCTCCATCCTCCCAAAACCATTGCAGGAGGAACAGGGATGGCTTACCTTTCTCCCCCGCCCTTCACAACGGGGGCAAACCTTCCACCGTGTTTCGTTTCCATAGGTTGTCTTGATTTGTCCGCTCCCGAAACAGTAGGTGCAAATAGCCGCATGGGAATTGGACGCCGAGCCGCTTCCGCGACAAAGCCGGCATTTTTCATAACCGATAAGCCTGGCTTTTTTTCTGACCCCATGCGCCAGTTCCCGGTGGGTTATTTCCATGTCCTGAGGCTTCTGCAAACCTAAAACCCGGTCTTCCCGGCTAAAACCGAATATATCATCGAAAATGTCTTCCAAGTCCTTGACCGTTGCGGTTTTGGAGGCCGCCGTGGGGGATGAGTCTCCCTTTCCCGCCCACTTTTTCAAATTGCAGACAAGGTAATTGTACGCCTCGGTGCACTCGCGAAACGATTCGGCGGCGGCGGAGCACGAAGTCCCCGGAGGGGGGTCCCCGGAGGGGGTGGAGGCATTTTCAGGGTTGCGGTCGGGGTGATATTTAAGGGCAAGCCGATGATACGCTTTTTTGACCTCCTGTGGTTTAGGCGGGTCTTTCAAGGAGAGAATCTTGAGGGCTTGATGATAGTTCAATGGAGTGTCTCGGCGGAAACCGTCACCAGTGCGGGACGGATAAGACGGTCATGCAGGGTAAAGCCGCTCCGGTGGACCTGTACCACCGTCCCCGGTTTGTAATCGCTCGACTCCACCTGCCCGATCGCTTCGTGCCGGTGCGGATCGAACATCTCCCCTTCAATTCCCACTTTTTTCAGGCCAAATTTTTCCAGGCTTTTTTCAAGTTGTTTTAAAACCATACCCACCCCTTCCAGAATGGCCTTGGCCTGTCCGGCGGCCTTTCCCCCTTCTGGATTCTCCTGCTTGTCCGCCGAGGCCCCCGCGGCATGATCAATGGTCATCTCGAGGTTGTCGATTACCGGGAAGATTTCCTTCAAAATTTTTTCATTGGCATAGCGGGTGGATTCGTCTTTTTCGCGCTCCATCCGCTTGCGGAAATTTTCAAACTCGGCCAGGAGGCGCAGATATTTGTCTTTTTCGTCTTTTAACTGATTTTCAGCCTGTTTCAGCTTCTCCTCCAGAACCTGGATTTCCTCACCAAGCTGGGAGCGGTCGGCCTCCGGAAGTTCTTGCGGGGCAGTTTGGGGGGCGGCTTCTGTCCCTTTTGTCTCGTCGGACGGCAGAGGAGCCCCTTTTTTTCCGGTCAGGACATCCCGCAACTCATCAACCTTTTCGTCCTTTTTGAATTTGTCGAATTCTTTGGACATTACCTTATACCTAGTAAATCCCGATCGACGCGGTGTCAAGGGTCACGGCAAAAATGCGCTCATGATCTGATTGGCAAACAATCTTCCTTTGGGTGTCAGGTATATCCCCTCTTCCCCCACCCACCCCATTTTTCGGAATACGGTAAAGAGCGGTTCATTCGGTCGTTTTGCATCCAGAAAAAAAAGACGGCGATAAATTTCTTCCGAGATGCCACCGGTCAATCGGAGCCCCATCATGAAAAATTCGGCGAGGGCCGTTTCGCGCGGAATTTCTTCGCGATCAAACCAAATTGGTGAATCCTTAAGGGCATCCATATACCGCCCCGGCTCTTTATAATTTGTCGTTCGATACCCAAAATCTTTTGATCCCTCCGTCCCCTCGTACAAAAAAGAAACCGCTCCCGCCCCCAGGCCCACAAACTCACCGTAGTTCCAATAATTCAAATTATGTCGGCACTCATGCCCCGGATGCGCGAAGTTTGAGATTTCATACCGGCGGTATCCCCTCTTTTCCAATAGGTTGCCCGTCATCTCAAACATCTCGGCCTGCAGGTCGGAGTCTGGAGGAAGGGCTTTGCCGGATTGGATTTGCCGCCGGTAAATGGTCCCTTCTTCCACAGTAAAGCTGTAGCACGATAAATGGGGAGGGCCAAAATCCAGAATCTCGTTTAGATCCGACTCCCACTGTTTAAGCGTTTGCCCGGGAAAACCGAACATGAGATCGGCATTCCACGATTTGAAACCGGCACCCCGCCACGGGGCGGCACCCCGCCACGGGGCGGCATCCCTCACCAGTTTCAACGCCTCGCGGGCGTCATCGGCCGAGTGGATCCGGCCGAATGCGGCCAAATAGGCATCGTTTAGACTTTGGACGCCGACCGAGAGGCGGTTGATGCCGGCCTGTCGAAAATTTTCAAGTTTTTTTGCAGAGATGGTTTTTGGATTGGCTTCGAGGGTAACTTCAACATCATCGGTAAAAAATACCGATCGGCGAATTTCGCCCAGAAGATCCGCCACATCATTCGGCGGCATCAGTGACGGCGTCCCTCCGCCCAAAAAGACCGAGCCGATGGATGGGAACGGATCAAAATGGGGAAGGCGCTTGCGCCATTCGGCAAGGAGAGCCTTTTGATACGATCCGAATGGAATTTCCCGTTCTTTCAAGGCATACGAATTAAAATCGCAGTAATGGCATTTGTAGAGGCAGTAGGGAAAATGGATATATAAAGCGCAGGGGTACTTCATCCTCCTTCGCCCTCTGGGCTTCGGCGGACAGGTGAATTGCCTCTACCGTTTTTTCTTCTTCGCGGCTTTTTTGAGGCCTCGCACATGACGTCCCTTTTTTGATGTCTGTTTTTTCGTCTTTCCCCCGGATTTCCGGACCGGCAAACCGCCACGCGGCAAGCCGCCTCCGCCTGAGGGAGTCAGGTTTTTGGGAGGGGAGGTGTTAATGGAGTACGACTTGCCCCGAAACACCAAAAAATATTTCTTCCCCCGTTGCTGAAGATCCTTCGTGATTTCGTAATAGGGAACCCGCATGAATTTTGCGGGAAAACTCCCCCCCTTGACGGCGCAATAGAGTGCGTTTTTTTTGCCGATCCAGAGGGAATTTAAATCAAGCAGTTCAATCGATTCGTCGGTCAACGAAACCAGATAACCGGCAATGGTCCGTTCAACCTTCGTAATCCAGTAAGGAACATCCTCGACTTTTATGTAGACCGGCCTTTCCTCTCCTTCGAGGTAATACTTCCCATCGGCATCGAGGGCAATATGCTTGTAGAAGAACTGGCAAGTCCGCTCATGAAGAATCGGAAAATCGCCCTGATACCAGTTCCCTTCCGAATCGAGGCGGATCATATCCTCGACGGCATTCCGACGACTTCTGGGCTCCATAAGTGGGTGAGTATAAAGGTGAATTCTTGAAATGGCAAGAAATTAATAGTAAAAACATGAGTTTACCATTAACAGTAACCGATTTTTCGAAACCAGTCGATGGCACGGACAAAGCACTCTTCCATGGGAGAAGGGGCGTACCCCAGTTCTTTTTTTGCTTTGGAGATATCCAAAGGCTCCCCATATTGGACAAAGCGAACCCCCAAAATAGGGAAAAAAGGTGGAATTTTGAGGAGATAGAATGACAAAAACTCCGAGATCCAAGCTGTCGTCAAAGCCAGCGGAATGGGAATTTTAATCCAGGGCGGAGAAACCCCTGCCAACTTGCAGATAGTTTCAACGATCCAGCGGACCGTCACATTATGCCCCCCCAGAATATATCGATCACCGATTTTTCCTTTGCGGGCCGCCAGAACGTGCCCTCTTCCCACATCGGCGACATCCACAACGTTGATTGGATGATCGACAAAAACGGGTAATTTTCGGTTCACCAGCTGGGGGATAAGACAAAGTGAGGCCGGCTTGAGCTCGTACGGGCCAAAACAACCGGAAGGATTGACAATGACGGCGGGAAGGCCCCCCAGGCCAGGTTGGCCCCCCAGGCCGGGTCGGCCCATTTGGGCGCGTCTTTTTACCTCCTCTTCCATCCGGAACTTGACTTCGAAGTAAGGATGCGGAGGCCTTTTTAGATCGTAGGCGCATGATTCATCCGCGAGTAGGGGCAATTCACGAATTGCCCCTACCTTGCGCGGAGAACCGATGGTAGTCAGCGAACTGGTATAGACCAGCCGGTCGATTGAGTTCAGTTCGGCCGCTTTCAGGACATTTTCAAGCCCTGCCATGGCCATTTTGAGATGGTAACCCCGCTGAAAAGTGTTGGTGGGATAGTAGGGGGCCGTATGAAACACCCATGAACACCCCTTCATGGCCCGGGCAACCGACCGGGAATCGTTGATATCCCCCTTAAACAACTCAACATTGAGCCCTTCAAGATTCCGGGAGGAAGTAACGCCGCGCGAAAAGGCACGGACATCGATCCCCTCGTCCAGAAGAGACCGCACAACATGGTTGCCGATAATGCCAGTCGCTCCAATGACCAATGCTTTCATGAAAAACAGCTACCAACGAAATTACCCCTTGTCAAAGCGGGAGGCACGTATTAGCAAACTTGCTGTGTAATTTCGCAAGGGCTTGGGTAGCGTGAATTACATGCAACTCGTGGTGTTTCGCCGCAGGACGAAACATACAAAATTATGTCGTTCAAGTCTTGGAGAAGGGAGCCCACCATGATCACAGATAAAATCAGGGAGTTCATCGGAGTTGAAACCGCAAGAAATCTGGAACCGGGGGGAAAGTCGGCCAGAACCATTGCCGTCTGTTCCCAAAAAGGGGGGGTTGGGAAAACCACCACCGCCGTCAATCTGGGGGCTGCCTTTTCGCATTTTCATGAAAAGAAGGTCCTGATTGTCGATTTGGATCCCCAGGGGCATGTGGAAAAATCTCTTGGGTCGATCATCCCCGATGGCCTCGATTACACGCCGGTTTCCGCCTCACTTACCTCCAAAAAAGGAAACCTGCTCAACTCGATAATCCGGACCAAGCTCGATTTTCTCGACATCACGCCGGGCGACAAGGCGCTAAACGAGGCGGAAGGGGTCCTTGCGGCCAAAATCGGCCGGGAAATGATCCTTTCGCAGGCCTTAAAGACGACGAAAACCCATTATGACTACATCATCGTGGATTGCCCGCCAAATTTGGGAAACCTGACCGTGAACGCCCTCTGCGCCGCCGATTTTGTGGTGGTTCCCTGTGAAATGTCGGTATTGGCTTTCGAGGGGGTGACCGATCTTCTGAACACGCTCGAGACGGTGAACGAACGGTTGAACAAATCACTCAAAGTGCTGGGGGTCCTGTTTACCCGTGTGGACGGCCGGAACATCACGATGAACCAGTTGGTGGAAGAAAACCTCAAGAATTATTTCAACGGGAACATCTTCAAGACCCGGATTTCGGTCAACACCGACTTGAACAAGGCCCAGCTCGAGGGACACAGTATTTTTCATTTCGCCCCCTCCTCCACCGGCGCGGCCAACTATTCCGCCCTGGCGGAGGAGATCGCCAAAAAAGTCCGGAAGTTTGACGCGTAGTCATCCATTGGCGCGAGCCATTGGCCGCTTTCGTCGGAACACCATCGGCAATAACAACAGAAGAATAAACGGCAGGGCATCGAGGCCTGCTTGAACCGGATTGCCTGAAGAAATGAAACAGGAACACCCCTGACCACCGTCGCCAGAATCGGCGTCACTCCCTTCCGAACCGGTATCTTCCGATTCTTCACCGAAAGATGAGGCCCCGGAACCCCCTTCTTCGTCTAAGGGCTCATCGAGACCCGTATCAACCGTCGGCGTTGTGTCAGTGCCAACATCTAAAACTGTCGTATCGGTGCCGATATCTGTATCTGTCGTATCGGTTTCGGGCG
>JACQOY010000151.1 GCA_016207765.1 Deltaproteobacteria bacterium
CTCGCCAAGGATAAAACTGTCTCCCTCTCTGGGAAAAGTAATCGACGCTATGGGGAATGGGGTGCCATAGTAACCACCCTCACCGGTCGGGTAACCTTCGGAACAAACTGTTTGGAGTTCACAGCCGGCGGGAATCGCAGAAAGTAGAATCATACAAAAACTCCCTTCTTTTAAAACCCATGCCCCAAGACGAGATATGCGGCCCCTGCCAGATAGCCACCGGTGTCTTCGGTAGCCGCCCCGATGAGAAGATCGTCATAGCCGTTGCCATCGGCGTCGCAAAAAGCGGTTGATCGACCGGCCCCATCGTCTGCCCTTTCCCCGGCCAGGGTTAAATCGGCTTCACTTAATTCTTTCGTTCCCGAAACAGGCCCATAAAAAAGATAGGCGGCTCCGCCGGCGAGAGTTTCACTTGAGGCGTTTCCGATGAGGATATCGTCGTAGGCATCACCGTCGGAATTGCCCGAGAGAGAGACAGCTAATCCACTGTCATAACCGAAGTAGTCGGCAATCAAGACCACGTTGGCAGTTGACCACGAAACCTCACCGGTAGACAGGGGGCCCAAGTAAAGAAGAGCGGCACCGTTTCCTCCATGGAATTGCCCAGTATAAGCAACCAGCATGTCGTCGTAACCGTCGTCATTGACATCACCGTTGCCGTCAAGGGCTGTGCCAAAGTTGGCGCCTTCTGACTGAACAATTGTATCGGCTTCCGCCATGCCGAGGTTTCCTGCCACAGGGCCGTTGATCACGTAGACAGCCGGCCGGTACGGCGCCCCCACCAGCATATCGGAATTACCGTCGCCATTCAGATCGCCGCCGCCCACCGCCCGACCGGCCCGATCCCCGATCACCTCTCCCGCAAACAAGGCATCGGCATCGTCCACGTCAAGCTGACCGTTCACGTCCCCCAAAAACAGGGCGGCCGTACCGGCGCCGTCTTGGTCACAATTATTGCCGAAACAAATTTCAGGTATTCCGATAAGCAAATCGGCCAAGCCGTCATTGTTTGTATCGTCCAGCAAAGAAACGCTATTGCCAGAGTCAAAGGCTTCACCGCTGAATATGGCGTCGGCAGATGAAGCGAGCACCTCGCCTTTATTAAGGGGGCCCTTAAACAAGTAGGTACGCATAAAATATGCTCCGGCAAGCAAGTCGACATTGCCATCGCCATCGACATCCTTGCCTTCCGCAAGGGCATAGCCAAAGGAATCCGGATATTCGCCAATGATCTTTACATCGGCCTTCGAAAGATCGTGGGTCCCCGAAACGGGGCCATAAACAATGTAGGACGAGTCGGCGAGATAGGCGCCCACAAAAAGATCCTCACGACCATCGGCGTTTACATCCCCGGCGCACGAAACGGCCTGCCCCGCCCAATCGTATTCATCTTCTCCGACCAGTTTGGCATCGGCATCGGCGAGACTAACGCTGCCGGTGAGGCGGCAAGTGCCGTTATCGCTACTGTCACAGTTGTTGTCTTTAAGATCGTCGCAGATTTCGTCCATCCCCGGATTGACCTCGGCATCGTTATCGTCGCAGTCCCCATCGTCGATCATGTAACCATCTTTATCGGCGTCATCGGTCGGCACGTCGATAATGGAGTCGCTTGGGACTGTTTGAGTTTCAATGTCAATGCTGTCCGGCACGCAACCATTGGCCCGGCAACCGGTGAGAATCGAGTAGATCAGCGCCAACGGGTGCCTTGCCAGATATTCAGTAAAACCTTCGTCGGTTTCCCTGGAACAGTCAGCCGGCTCAGGCAAAGGCTCTGCGGGGCTTTGCGCCGGCGGTACTGGCTTGTTTGAAATTCCGATAATGGTGTCGGTCATCACTCCTCCGTATTTATCACAAACGGTCAAATCTCTGGTTGATCGGGCGCCCATAAGTCGTGACGGACGATGAAAAACCCTACCATAGCCCCCATGGCGAGAAACCCACACGCGTCCAACCTCCGCAGCCTCCATTTCTCCTCTTTTTCCAATTTTGTCTTCGTCTCTTGTGTTGTGGCCAAAATTCGATTGATCCGCTCTTCATCGACGGGAATACCCCCCTGTTCCGCAAGGTATCGCGCATAATAAAGGAATGAATTGATATTTTGTTCCATGCCTAAATAATAACTTAAGCGGGAATAAGGTTTTAACTCTGCGGCGTTTGTCTCCGCCTCCGCAGCATACACTTCCGCCATTCGCAAGCAATTCTCGTAGTAACCCCGACAGACCCTCTGGCGGTCGGATTCCCAATTGAGGCTTAAGCCGTATTTTGATGCTGCCACAACCATCTCCTGCACCTCGGAAAGTTGCTTATCAAGCCGAATCAAGTACTGGTAATGGAAACGATAGTCTTCCCAGGTGGTGGGCTCAATCTCCGCCAGAAGGAGGTTGTATTCTCTTTGATAATATTTTTGCCCGGCTTCATCGGCAATTCCTGCGATCAATTTTTCGTCAAGAGTCACCCCCGCTTCCTTGGCCGAGGCGCGAGCCGTGTCGATATGGCTCAATGTTGCGCTCAAGTTGCCCTCGCCAGCGCTTTTTTTGGCCGCTTCGAGATTAACCTCGACCGACTTGTGGTAGGCGTCTTGAATGATTTGCGAGATGTCGGCGGTCAGTTGCCGGTCGAGGGTTTCGGAGAGTCCCTTTTCTCCCACCGCCACTTCAGCGGAAGAACGTGCAGACACCGTGAGATGAAGGACGTTGGAGACATCTCCTTCATCGGCCGATTTGCGAGCCAAATCGAGAAGATATTTATATTTGTTTTGTTCGGCTTTTTTTGATGTATCTTTCCAATAGGACTCATCGATGGTTACGCCCATTCCCGAGTTGTACTTTGTGGCGTAGACAAAATAGCTGGTGACACAGCTGGTATTTCCCATTTCGGCGCAGGCGCTGGCCAAGTCAGGAATATGTCCAAATGCCGTGGGCATCGCCTGCTCTATTTCGTTTAATCGTGTTTCACTGATGGGAAGCTCCGATTTTGCAGCTATTTCCCGGGCCTCCATTGTATTTTTTGCTATCACCGGCAGGTAATGGAGTGGCGATGAATCATCCCCTAAAATGTCGATGGAACTTTCGACCTGCGCCGAGAGTATGTTGCTGTAGGCCCTCCCCGCCTGGTCGGCTTCTTTAAAAAGGGAGACACATCGCACCAGCGCCTCCAGGTCGTTGCCAGACTTTAACGGATCTAGCCCCAATTCTCTAAGCGCCGCATTGACCTTGGCA
The DNA here is from genome assembly GCA_016207765.1 of Deltaproteobacteria bacterium. Classification (GTDB taxonomy): domain Bacteria; phylum UBA10199; class UBA10199; order UBA10199; family SBBF01; genus JACQOY01. Next base: position 3,219 of record JACQOY010000151.1, read on the forward strand.
GGATCGGTGATCTCAACGCCGTCAAGCGGACGCAAAACAATTTCTTCGCCGGTATTGTAGACGCCGTCGTAAGTCGTGTCTTTTACCACCACGGTGCCCGTGGAGGCTGTGCCTATTGTGTAATCGCTCATGGTTGCTCCTGTTTAAATTCTGCCGGCACCTCTTCGTCCATGGGGTGAACCTCGCGGTTCACGAAGGGGACTATGACGGTGTCGACGTAGGTTATTCCCTCGGTCTTCATTCAAAGGGATACCTCTCCTTTTCGAAGCCAAATACTTTTCTATTCGATAAAATAATCCACCTTCGCCTCCATCGGATCGGTCAGGTAATAAACAATGCCGGCGGTTGTCGCCGTTCTTGCAAGAGCGCCTCCAAAAAATACTGCCGCCATCGTTGATTCTGAATCAAAATCCGAGATCGTTACTCCAGCCATTATTCCGAGACCAACCACCATTCCGGCAATTGTCCCACCGACATGGGCGACAACGGAAACGGCGGCATCTCCCGCAATGTGCGCCACGGATCGGGCCGCTGATTCCTCTCCCGCCGAGTATTCGCCGTAATGATAATAAGCCGAAGTTCCCACCGGGATAAGCAATGCGGCTGTCGTTACAACGGCGCCGGGCCAGCCGCCTGTTTCATCCACCAGCAATCCGGTCCCCCACAGTCCGGTAAGCGTATAAGGGTTTGTGATTGTCGCAAAGGCTTGCACCGTCCGATGATTGCTTTGTGCCTCTTCGGGGCCGCAACGTTCGGCGCAATTGGTCAACGTTTTTTCAAAACAATAGTCGAGGCACTGCTGATAAGAATCAACAAGCGACGACGTTGAAGCAGGACTTGGCATAAAGTTATCTCCTTGAATCAGATTTTAGACCGAATGATCGCTCAGGCCTCTTATCGGCATATGTTTTAAAAAGTTGCGTGGTTTTTTTTAAATATCGTATTTTA
>JACQOY010000137.1 GCA_016207765.1 Deltaproteobacteria bacterium
AGGGTTATCCCTGTGCAGATGGCGCGAAACCCGGACTTCGAAAAGGGGAACATCCTCAGTATTCTCTGCGCGCGCGAACAGGTAACCGGTGATTTTTGCATTATGAACGCTGATCATGTTTTTTCCCGTCTGATTCTTGAAAAGGTTTTTCAACCGGTTGGGCGGATCACAGCGGTTTGCGACTTCGACCGTCCTCTTGGCGATGATGACATGAAAATCATCCGTAAACCCGATGGAACCCTTGCCCGGATGGAGAAAACCCTTGAGCCGTACGATGGCGGCTATATCGGCATCACGCTTGTTCCCAAAGAAAAAGCCGCCGTTTATTGGGCGGGGGCCCGGCAGGTTCGACAAAGGTTGGGGGAAGGGGCCTCCGTTGAAAAAGTCCTTAACCTTCTTGCAGAGCAGGGGGAGCCGATTGATATTTTGGACGTGAGCGGGGATGTGTGGTTTGAGGTGGATACGGAGGAAGATCTGGCGGTGGCGGAAGAGAAAATCAGGAAGATGGAAATTTAAAGCAACAATCAAAGAGAGTCTCTTTGTTTGTTGTTGAACCATTGAATATGCTTCGCATCGTTGGGTTCATTATCGGCGCCGGTTTTCTGGCCTTTTGGGTCGCAAAAATCGGGCCCCTTTTGATTCTGGACAACCTCATTCACCTTAAATGGTGGTCGGTTGCCGTTTTGGCCAATTCGTTTCTCTGGTACGTCTGTTACACCAAAGCCTGGAAAAATTATTTTTCCAATCTTGCCCATTCAATACCGTTTGGGCACCTCCTGAAAATCAGGATTTGCGGCGAAGCGGTTGCCCTGTCGACCCCGCTCGGTTTCGTAGCCGGCGATCCTGTTCGCATCACTCTTCTTCAAAAACAGCTTGGGAGGGAAACGCGCATGGAATCGGTGGTTGTCGACCGTGCCCTGCATACCCTGGCCCAGCTGGTTTTTGTTTTGACCGGAATCCTGATCACGTTTTCCCAATCGGTGCCGATTGCCGCCGGTCTCCGGTGGGGGCTGGTGGGGTTATACGTTGTCTTTATATCGGTGATCGGCTTTTTTACCATCGAACTATTGAAGGGAAAGGGGGTTAAAATTGTTCATTCCCTTCTGGTTCGGCTCCATCTGGGCAAATGGAGCCCCCGGCTCGAAAAATGGGTGGGGGAACTTGATGTCGAATTTTCCGCTTTTGCCGGTGGGAAGCCGTTTGCCCTTCTTTCCTCTTTTATTTACCATTTTGCCGGACGCATCTTGGGGGCTGTTGAAATCAGCCTGATTTTTCTTTATCTGGACGGCCGGCCCCACTGGATACTGGGGGTTATCCTTGCCTCATTTACCGCCATTGTGAATCTCCTTTTTACCTTTATTCCCGGTGCCTTGGGGATCCTTGAATCGATGTACGGCGGGTTCTTTTATTTTTACGGCCTCGATCCGGCGGTGGGGGTTTCCATGCAGTTGATCCGCCGCCTGCGGGCCCTGTTTTGGATTGCGACGGGATTGTGGCTTTTAAGGAGGCGCGGCCCCAAAAGCCCCCCTGAAGTTTCTTGACGGTTCATGATCATTTTTATAGAGGCAGTTTTTCCGCGGGAGGAAATGCATGGCTCATGAGGAATTAAGCGACGAAGAGATGATCGAATTCATTCTGGAGAACCTCGAGGAGGATGGACGGGTTCGCACCGATTATCTCGACCTCGAATGTGTCAACGGCCGCCCGATCCTGGCCGGCAGGGTGGGCACCGATGAAGAGCTGGAATTGATCGACGAGATATTGAGTGATGTGCTGAACATCCACGATTATGAAAATACGGTGTGGGTTGATGATACGCTGGCCTTCGAGAAAGTTCCGGATGAGGAAGGGGAAGAGACCCGCGACCGTGCCTCTTTGGATGATGACGACGAGGTCGCGGATGAAGAACCCTACGACGAGATGAGCGAGGAAGAGGACGATAAAGAGTCTTGACATTGGTCCCAAAAAACGGGAATGAATGTCCGTTCATTTTCAGGTAAAACCGTATGGGGCTTCCCTTATTAGCCAATAAAAAACAGTCGGCGGACAAGCATCAAAAGATCATTGAGGCGGCCATTGCCGTCTTTGCCGGGAATGGTTTTTTCAACAGCACGGTGGCCGATGTGGCGCGGGAAGCCGATGTCGCGGACGGTACGATTTACCTGTATTTCAAGAACAAGGATGACCTGCTGATTTCGATTTTTGAATACAGCATGGATCTGTTCATCCAGGAGGCGGAGGCCGCTCTTAAAAGCTCCTCTGATCCAAAAGAGAAATTAAGGGAGTTTATTTCGCTTCATCTTAAACTGGTGCAGAAATATCCGGATCTGGCCCAGGTTATCCAGATTGAGCTTCGCCAGAGCACCAAGTTCATGAAGGAATACCCGAATGAGAAATTCTTTCAGTACCTTGATATTGTTTCCGGAATTATTGGGGATGGACAGGAATCGGGGGTTTTCAAAAAAAATCTCGATCCGGTGATTTTGAAGAGGGTTATTTTCGGGGCGGTTGACGAAATCGCGCTGGAATGGACCCTGATGAAACGAAAGCGTTATACCATGGCGGAGGCCGCCGATCAGGTCTGTGGAATGATCTTCGAGGGGATTTGTCAATAATGTTGTAGGCGTAACCAGACGCGGGGAGGCGCAAAAAAATGAAAATTGCAGTGCTGATCAAACAGGTGCCGGATACCGAATCGAAAATTCGTGTCAAATCGGATGGAAGCGGAATTGAGGAGACGGATGTAAAATACATTGTCAATCCCTATTGTGAATACGCGATTGAAGAAGCCATCCGAACGAAAGAAAAAATCAAAGCGGGTGAGCCGGAAGCTCCGGTGGCAACAGTCGTCATCTCTTTGGGTCCCGATCGTGCCCTTGAGGCGCTTCGGACGGCGCTGGCCATGGGGATTGACAAGGCCATTCACATCGACAGCGAGGGGAAGATTTTCGATGGTTTTCAAACGGCCAAAATTCTTGCCGGCGTGCTGAAAGCCGGGGCGTTCGACCTGATTTTCTGCGGCAAACAGGCCATCGACGATGACAACAGCCAGGTGGCTCAAATGACGGCGGAGTTTCTTGATTTCCCCCAGGTGATGATTATCCAAAAATTCGATTTGACCCCCGATTCGAAAGGGGCCCTTGTAACCAGGCAGGTTGGCGGCGGTGCCCGCGAGATTTATGAAGCTGTTTTCCCGCTGATACTCGGCTGTGAAAAGGGGTTGAATACACCGCGGTATGCCTCTCTTCCCGGAATCATGAAGGCAAAGACCAAGCCGGTTGAGAAATTAAAGGCCTCGGCATTTCTTGGGGATACCGGTCCCCTGACACAATTTATCCATTATCAGTTGCCGCCGGAGAGGGCGGCGGGAAAAAAGCTGGATGGCGAGGCCCCGCAACAGGCGCACGAATTGGCGCGATTACTTCGCGAGGAGGCAAAAGTAATATGAGCAACGACATTCTCGTTTTGGCCGAACATCAGGATAACAAGGTAAAAAAGATTTCACTCGAACTTTTGTCGAAGGCGACCGGTCTGGCTTCTCAGACGGGTGGTTCGGTTTCAGCGGTTTTGATCGGGTCGGATGTTGAAGGGGCGGCTCGGCAATTGGCTCCTTACGGCGCCAAAAAGGTTTATCTCGTTTCCGGCGCGTCTTTTGAAAAATACAATACCATTGCTTATTCCCAAGCCATGGCCGCAGTGGTCGAACGGGCCAAGCCGGGAATTGTTCTGGGGACCGCTTCTCCCATGGGAAAAGACCTTATTCCACGGTTGGCGGCCAAACTAAAGGCGGGGTTTGCCTCCGAATGCACCGATTTGCGAATTGAGCCGGCAGGGTCGGTACCAGGGGGAAAATTGGTGGGCCATCGCCCCATCTATTCCGGTAAAGTGTTTGTTGATGTGGTGTTTAATTCGGCCGTTCAGATGGCCACCACGCGGGCCAATTCTTTCCCGACGAAATCTCCCCAGGAAGGGGCGAATGCCGAATTGGTGAAGGTTGATGTTGGGGGTGAAACAACCCTCCGTTGCCCCATGAAACAGATGGAAAAGGGGGAAACGGGCAAAGTCGATTTGACCGAGGCTGAAGTCATTATTTCCGGGGGACGGGCGCTGGGGAATACCGAAAATTTCAAAATCCTTCGCGAGATGGCGGATGTTATTGGCGCCACTGTCGGGGCGAGCCGGGCGGCGGTTGATTCGGGCTATGCCCCCCACGATATCCAGGTGGGACAGACCGGGAAGGTGGTAAACCCCAAACTCTACATCGCCTGCGGCATTTCCGGGGCCATCCAGCATTTGGCCGGGATGCGCACCTCCAAGGTCATCGTGGCGATCAACAAAGATCCCGAGGCTCCCATCTTTCAAAAGGCCGATTACGGGGTTGTGGGGGATCTTTTTACGGTGGTTCCCCTTCTGACCCAAGAGTTCAAGAAAGTTCTGGCTGAATAGCATCCCTTGTTCCCCTGAAACTTCCTGGTTTTGGCAATTATTCTCTTTCCTTGACTATTTCCATTTATTAATCAATAATTCTAGATGGTTAGATGATTCGAGGGGAGAGGGGGAGTTATTGGCCCATGCAGTGCGTAAAGC
>JACQOY010000144.1 GCA_016207765.1 Deltaproteobacteria bacterium
CCGTAGAAGAGGGTGATAGCGAGATAATTTTTGCGCTTTTTCATCATCCACAAAAGGGCCGAACGAAGCGGAGAAATACCGGTGCCGGCGGCAAAAAGGAGAATGTTTTTTCCACGGCAGAGTTCCATGTCGAATCCCTTTCCCTGCGCGGGCGAAATTTCCGCCATTGCCCCCGGTTTAAGGTTCACCAAAAGATCTGTCAGAGGAGAGCCCCGTTTCACCAAAAAGGACCAGACATCATCCTGCGGACAACTCGACATGGCAAACAGGCTTGCCACTTGGTGGTTTTCTTTTGTTCCCGGGAGCCGGATGGCGGCGTATTGGCCGGGAATGGCGAACGATTTTCTCAATGCCCCGTTTTTGATTTCGAAGGAAAGATGGGAGGCAAAGGGGGTTTCACGGCGGTTTTCGACAAGGGTCACAGCGGAAAATATCGGGGATTGTTTCATCATTTGTTTAAATCGACCTCGAACCCTTTCCCTTTGAAAAACTCTTTCAGCTTGGAGACGACTCTTTCCTCCAGCTGGCGGATCCGCTCGCGCGTGATGCCGTATTCATCGGCGATATCCTGAAGGGTTTTCGGCACCTCGGCGTAGAGCCTCTCGCGGAAGATTTTTTTCTCTTTCTCCCTGAGGGTGGCGACAAATTCCTCCAGATTGGAAAAAAGCTGGTTTTTCAATTCTTCGTCCATCACCTGCTGATCGGCGGGGGTCTCATTGGAGGCAAACATGTCGATGTTGAGCTTTCCATCGTAATGGGAAAGAGGCGCGTCAAGCGACATGTCGGAGGCCCCCATCCTCTGCTCCATTTCGATGACCTCTTTTTCCTTCACATCCATTTTTTCGGCCAGGAGTTTTGAGTCGGGGGAAAAACCCATCGACTCGATCTTTCGTTTCTCCTTCATCAAATTGTAGAAAAGTTTTTTCTGCGCCTGCGTCGTTCCCAAACGCACCAGGCGGAAATTGTCGACAATGAATTTGAGGATGTAGGCGCGGATCCACCAGGCGGCGTAATAGGAAAAACGGGCCCCCTTGGAGGGATCGTATTTTTTCACGGCGCGAAGCAGGCCGATATTCCCCTCCTGAATCAGGTCGAGGATATTATGAAAGGCTCTGCTGTATTCCATGGCGATTTTCACCACGAGCCTCAAGTTTGAGACCACCAGTTTTTTGGCCGATTCGGGATCGTGGTGTTCAAAATAATGCCCGGCAATCTCGGCCTCTTCCTCGCGCGAGAGAAGGGGATAACGACTCACCTCCATCAGATACTGGTGGAGCGCATCGATCGGGACCGGGAGGGCCTCCTCGTGAGACACCGGGACAAGGGCCTTGGACGTTGACTCCTTCTTCAAATCCGTTTGGTCGAGAGGGGCCTTAGGCCCTGATTTCTTTCGTATTTTCGGCTTCATTCCCCTCCAGATTTAACATTTTGACAGGAAGAGTCAATGTGCGATAGATCGATACCCGTTTTTCGTTTTTCCGGGATCGTCCAATGGTAGGACTACGGACTCTGACTCCGTCAATCTAGGTTCGAATCCTAGTCCCGGATCATTAGGGGGGCTCGCGTCGCCCCCTCCAAACCGGCAAAGCCGGATTTGGAGCCTCCCCCTCAACGCGCCTGTGGCGCTGAAGTTTTTTTCACACATACTGCCCCGCCACCCAGCCGGAGGCCCAGGCCCATTGGAAGTTGTAACCTCCCAGCCATCCCGTTACATCCACCACCTCGCCGATAAAATAAAGGCCGGAAACTTTTTTTGATTCCATTGTCTTTGACGAAAGTTCATCCGTTGCTACGCCGCCTCGGGTGACTTCGGCCTTTCCATAACCGACGGTGCCCTTCGGGGTTATTTCCCAGTGCGCCAGTTTTTTGCAGAGGGAATCGAGAATTTTATCGGGCATGTTGGCCAGCGGTGTCGATGAAGGAAGGTAAAGGGCGCAAAAACGTTCCGCAAAACTTTTGGGAAAGAATTCGAGGAGGAGATTTTTTATCTCGGCCCGACTCCCCTTGGCTTTTTTGGATTTGATCCACTCAAGCGCGTTGGTATCGGGCAGGAGGTTGATCGACACCGGATCTCCCGGTTTCCAGTAGAGCGAGGCCTGAAGTGCCGCCGGACCGCTTAGGCCCACATGCGTGAACAAGATATTTTCACGGAATGAAACACCGTTGCAGGTGACAATGGTGTCGAGCGAGACCCCGGCCAATCCTTCCAGTTCTTTCTTCAACTTTTCATCAAAAACAAACCCGTCCAGCGCCGGAGCGGGGGGGATGATCTCAAGCCCAAACTGTTTGGCGATTTCATATCCGAAGCCGGTGGCCCCCACTTTGGGGATCGAAAGCCCTCCCGTGGCCACAACGACGGATTTGGCAGTATAACCTCCGCGATTTGTCTCGACATGGAACAATTCGCCCTGTTTTTTTACGGTGGTGATTTTTGTTTCGGGATGAAAAACAGCCCCCGCCTCCCGGCATTCGGCCACCAGTATGTCGATAATCGATTGTGCCGATTTTTTGCAAAAGAGTTGTCCCAGTTTTTTTTCATAGAAGGCGATTCCATGTTTTTTAACCAGGGAAATGAAGTCGTCCTGCGTAAAACGGGAGAGGGCCGATTTGCAGAAATGGGGGTTTTGCGAGAGATAGGCGCCGGGATGCACACCGGTGTTGGTAAAATTGCATCGGCCCCCTCCTGAAATCAGAATTTTGGCGCCGATCTTTTTTGCATGATCGAGAAGGGCTACTTCCTTGCCCCGTTTTCCCGCCTCGATGGCGCACATCATTCCCGCCCCGCCGGCTCCAATAATGATTACGTCATTTTTCTGCATTGCCCTTCCCTATGATGAAGAGCTTTCAAAGTAAACCGGTCATCGCCATTTTTTGGAGTGATTGACAGTGTTCCCCCGAAAGGAGTAGCAGGGTTTTATGGTCGAGCAAAAAAGGCAAACCGAAATCGCCACGCTGGCCGCCGGCTGTTTTTGGGGGGTTGAGAAAATTTTCCGTGAAATACCCGGTGTTCTCGATACCACCGTCGGTTACACCGGCGGTAGCACTTCTTACCCGACTTATGAGGATATCTGCACTAAAACCACGGGGCATGCCGAGGCGATCGAGGTTGTTTTTGATCCGGTCCAAATTTCCTACGAGGCGCTTCTCGACTATTTCTTCCGTCTTCACGACCCTACCACCCTAAATAGACAGGGACACGATGTGGGGAGCCAGTATCGCTCGGCTATTTTTTATCACTCGGATGCTCAAAAGGAGACAGCGCTCAAGGTCCGGGACCGCGTCAACCGTTCTGGAAAATGGAAAAAAGAGATTGTTACCGAAATTGTCCCGGCCTCGACTTTCTACGCCGCCGAGGAATATCATCAGGATTATCTGATGAAAAATCCGGGGGGCTACAGTTGTCATTATTTGAGGGATTAAAAGGAGACAGACATCATGAA
>JACQOY010000142.1 GCA_016207765.1 Deltaproteobacteria bacterium
GAGTACTACCTTCTCACCGAAAAAGAAGAGGGGGCTTCCGGCCAGGGGATCTACGCCGTCAATCCGGCGGGGACACGGAATCTCGTCATCGAGGCGCCGCATCCTCTTTATGACACCGACTCCGAACTCGTTGCGGCGCAGATCTTTCGCGATGTCTCCGCCAAAGTCCTGCTGATTGCCGGCACCCATCGCTGTGCAGACAGCGAAGAGTCGGAATGCAGTGGAACCACTTCTGTTTGCGGCGAAGAAGGGCCCTATCGGATTTCCGACCCGGCCCATTTCACCTGCAATTTTTTTCAGGCGGTCCACGAGAGTTTAAGCGATTTGCCCGAAGATCCGGTCATTTTGCAAATCCATGGTTTTAGCCAGGGGGATGGCGATCCGGAGGCGATTTTATCCGACGGCGTTGAGCATACAGCCGATTCCGCCGATAATGTTCTTGCCTTGGCGGTCAATCTCAAGGAGCTTCTCGACGCCAAAGGGGATGACGATGGAGTAACCGCCTGCCAAGCGGACGATCCCGATGTCGATGGGGACGGTCTGGGCTTCGATGACAGCTATCTCTGCGCCTTTGTGAATGTGCAGGGGCGTTACACTAACGGATCTGCGGAGGATGCCTGTACCGAGGAGGCGACCGCTTCATCCGACCGTTTTATCCACATGGAATTGAGTTACGATCTTCGCCACGACGATGGAACGGACGACGATGCGGGGCCGGAGGATCTGGTGGAGGCAATTGGGGAGGTTTTTTAGTCGAGGAGCAGATCTCTGTCGTCGGTAAAGCATTCAAGGGGCCAATATTGGTCCAGAAAACCCTCTTTCTTCCTTTCAAAGGCGTGCTTGTCGGTTATCTGCGCCAGCTCAAGTATTTGAACCGACAAAGTCTGCGCCATCTCTTTTTTGGCGGCGCCGTCCGGTCCGGTGAGTAAATCGGTTTCGGCGGTGTGCAGGGTCCCCAGTCCAAACAAATTAACCGAAACTGAATTGTCGCAGACGTTGGGATTGGCCGGATTCCACTCGATGCAATGGGACGGATAATCCTGCGCCAGATGGAGGCTTGCCGCGAGCCTAAGCTGGCGCATGGCGACAAGGGGCCCCTCACCGGAGGCGAATTGTTCCCAGTTTTCTTCGGGAATGTAGCGGAGGAGATTGCGGAAATGTTCCACCCCTCCGTAGAAGGCCTCCGGGTTCCCCTCCTCTGCCTCCCGGAAGGCGGCGCTTGCCTCATCCATCAAGGCAAGGGCGTCCCGGTAAGGTTCGGCCACCACATCAAGGTATTCCGCCCTGTCATAGGAGGATGAATCATTGTGAGGAAAGCGGATGTCGCGCATTTGGGCATAGAAAAAACGGGACCGGAGGCGCTTGATCCCTTCCACCAAGGCCTCCTGCCTGTTTTTATTGCCTGTATCTCCGGTGTCTGTATCTCCGGTATCTTGAAAACCGGTATCGCCGTAGGTATCCTTCAACCTTCCGGAGTCTTGTCCGTCAAAGCCCCCAAACATATCCGACAGTTCCCGTCTTAAAAACTCCATTTCGGGCCCCGGGATGAAAATCGGGGGGGATTCACCCAATGCGCGGTTGATCCGGTTGATTTCGGACAGGTGGATATCGAGGCTTTCCCGGATGCCGGCCTGGGTTTCCTCCTGGCTTTGAAGGGTCACCCGTCCCGTTTCTGGATCGAACTCCACCGTCCTCAAGGCATGCCGGCTGGTGTTTTCGGTCATCCGGAAATAGCCTGCAAGGAGGCTCACATAATTGCCATGGACCAAGGGGGGGATATCCCGAAACGAAACCTCACGGGGCAAAACCGATGCATCCTCCTCGCTCAGGCCAAGGTAGGTCTTAAGGCTCGTCAGTGCGGCATGGGTGATCGGGGCATGGCCGTCTTCCTCCGGCGTGACAATCTTCAAGTTGAGGGTTTTTTCCGGGGAACGAAGGGTCATGAGCCAGGCCTTCCAGTAGGGCAATTGCCATGGGCCGCTTGCCAGTTGACTCAAAAAACCGCCGTTTACCTGGGAGTGCAGACGGGAATCGATAAAATCGATGATGATTCCCCCATCTTCGGAAAAATTCATCGAAAGCAGGGTCTCGGGCATCGTAAAAGTCAGACCGGAGCCGATCAGTCTGCCGGTCTCGCCCGGATAAAGGGGGAGATAAGTGTTGTTGGCGCTTTCGATAGAAGTCCTCCTTGTTTAAGCCGCCCTCTCAAAACCAATTATCGGCAAAAATCCAAAAAAGTTGCCTTCTTTTCTTGACGCGCTTTGTCAAAATGAATGAAAACAGAATGATAATTTGGACAGTAATTAACGGGAAAACAGCGTCTAATGCCTGTTTCCGGGTATGAATCGGCGCTGTGATGAAAGAACCGCTTTAATATCATGACGCACCTGATGATAACAAAGCCCTCTTTATGACGCGCTTTAATTTTTTGTGGGATTGGGGTGATAATGCATGAAAAAAATTATTTTGTCAATGCGAAAGGGATCGGTTACGATCGCGTGACCATGTCATACGATCTTATTGTCATCGGGGCGGGGCCAGGTGGGTATGTGGCGGCGATCCGTGCGGCCCAGCTTGGGCTGAACGTCGCCTGCGTGGAAAAGGAAAAAACGCTCGGCGGCACCTGTCTCAATGTCGGTTGTATCCCCAGCAAGGCCCTGCTCGAATCGTCCGAGCTCTTTGCTTCGGCCAAAGAAAATTTCAGGGAGCATGGCATCAATGTCGGGACGGTTTCGCTCGATCTCAAAAAGTTCATGGCGAGAAAAGACGAGGTGGTGAAACGGCTCACCACCGGGGTGGCGGGTCTTTTCAAAAAGAACAAGATTACCCCTGTTTTCGGCACGGCGCGTCTTAAAAAAGACAAGATGGTCGAGGTGGCCGGCAGTGCCGGTAGCCGGATTTTGCAGGCGAGGAATATTGTTATTGCCACCGGAAGCGTCCCGGTTGCTTTACCGGGGATTCCTTTTGACGGAAAACGGATCATCGATTCCACCGGGGCCCTGTCGCTTGCCGAAGTCCCCCGTGAACTGGTTGTAATCGGCGGGGGATATATCGGGCTCGAATTGGGTTCAGTCTATCTTCGTTTGGGAAGCAAGGTGACGGTTGTTGAAATGCTCGGCCGGATTGTTGCCGGAATGGATGGTGAAACGGGAGAGGCGTTGTATCGGGCGCTGAAAAAACAGGGGATGAATTTCCGGTTGTCGACACAAATCACCGGTGCATCAGTCAAGGGGAGCGCCGTCGAAATAGCCCTCAAAGACGCCCAGGGGAAAGAAGAGGCCCTTTCCGCCGATACCCTTTTGGCGGCTGTAGGGCGCAAACCGGCTACTGTGGGGCTGGGGCTTGAAGAGGCCGGCATCAAACTTGATGAAAAGGGACGCATCGCGGTCGACCCCAATTTTCAGACAAATGTGGAAGGGGTTTATGCCATTGGCGATGTCATTGCGGGGCCGATGTTGGCGCACAAGGCGATGGAAGAGGGGACCACCGTGGCGGAGATCATCTCCGGCCAAAAGGGACATGTAAATTATAGCACGATTCCCAGTGTGGTTTACACATGGCCGGAAGTCGCATCGGTCGGTTTGACGGAGGATGACTGCAAAAAACAGGGGCTGGAATACAAGGCCTTCAAGTATCCCTTCATGGCCAATGGAAGAGCCCTCTCCATTGGTTACAGGCAAGGATTTGTGAAATTGATCTCCGACCCCAAAACCGATCGTCTGCTCGGCGCCCACATCATCGGCCCGCGGGCCTCCGACCTGATCGCCGAACTGGTGCTGGGAATGGCCTTCGAAACCACCGCGCAGGACATCGCCCTTACGGTTCATGCGCACCCCACGCTTGCCGAGGCGGTCAAAGAGGCGGCCCTTGGCCTTGGGGAAGGGGCAATTCATCTATAAGTTCCACAACAAAGAGAGTCCTTTTGTCTTCGCAATTTTCGTAAGCCGCTTAAGAGTTGAATTATCTCGCCGGCAGA
>JACQOY010000143.1 GCA_016207765.1 Deltaproteobacteria bacterium
GGGTGAGGGTCGCATCACGCGTCGTTCCCGGCATATCGTGAACAACGACCCGGTTTTCACCAAGCAGTTCATTGAGAAGGGATGACTTGCCGACGTTCGGCCGCCCCAAAATAGCGATACGGATCGGCCCCGATTCCGGTTTTTCGGTCGTGGTTTCGGGCAACGGAAACTTTTCAACCACCTGATCGAGAAGGTCGGCAACGCCGTAACCATGCTCCCCCGAGACCGGCATCGGATTTTTGGACAACGGATAAAAGTCGGCGAGTCGTCCTTCATGCATCGGTTCATCGATCTTGCTCACGACAACGAACACCGTCTTTCCCGACATCCGGAGGCGCTGACCGATCTCTTTCTCTTCCGGGAGAAGACCGCTCCGCCCATCGACGACAAAAAGGATCACCTCCGCCTCATGAATCGCGAGCTCAATCTGTTCGGAAACTTTTTTTTCAAGTGACCCTTTGACCTCCGAAGGGAATCCTCCGGTATCGACGCAAACAAACTCTTTTCCGTTCCAGCTGGCATGCCCGTAATGACGATCCCGTGTCACCCCGGATACGTCGAGCGTGATCGCTTTCTTCTGACCGATGATTCGGTTGAAGAGGGTCGATTTGCCGACGTTCTGCCGGCCGACGATAGCGACGATCGGTGTCATTTATCCCTCACCCGCAAATACTTCCGTGATTTCCTCTCCCCTCTCCCGCCAAGGGGAGAGGGCAAATTTGTTGCACAAACAAACACACAATGTTACAAAAATGTTTTCATTTAGCCCTACTCAGATGGGGGCTATCGGGGGAGTGCGGTATCTCCCCCGATTAAAGCGAGGATCTGGCTTTGCCAGTCCGAGCGAATCACCTCCCCCGGTTCCCCCGAAATGACTGAAAGCGACCTTGTCGGGAGTTGTGGTTTCCCGGTACCAGAGGACTCGCCGTTTAGTACAAATTCCGGATAAGCATGCAAAAATGCTAAAAACTTCACAACTTTCAAGGTAAACGTCCGATAACATTAGAGGATGTCACCTAAACTCCGCACCTAAAAACTAGAAAAAGTCCTCGCCCCCGCATCAGCTCTCGCTTTTGCGGGGGCTCTGTTTTAAAAACATTTCACCCTAATGAACGGTTTTTTAACAGAAAAAAGGAGGACCTTGTGAACCTACTGATCCATCAAAATCCCGTTTCATTCAAGCTCGAAGTTTCAAAAAAGGTCACCGCCACATCCTTTGCCGGTATTGTCTTAATGAGGAAGGCGATGAAGACGTGGGGATTAATCGATGAGATGGAGAGGTTTGGTTTTAAAAAGGCCGGCTTCTCCGATGCCGTTATTGTCGAAGCGTTGGTTCTTCTCATCGCCTCGGGCGGCCGCTCCCTCTCCGATTGGGAGTATTTGAAAGGAGAGATGGGATTCGATCGGATGTTCGGCAAGACCTGCCCCTCCGTCGATACGCTGGAGCGGTATCTCCGCAGGCTATCCCTCCTCATTCCGGAAAGAGATTCCAATGCCGGTCAGGTCGGCTACACCGCCTGTTTCGAGACGCTTCAAGAGATTTTGATTCTATCCGCCTGGAAGGCGATCGGCTCTCCCAAAAAGATGACCCTCGATCTGGATGCAATGATCATCGAGACCGATAAACGAGACGCCCTTTATTGTTACGAGAAGGTTAAAGCCTACCAGCCGATGAACGCCTACTGCCCGGAGTTGGGCATGGTCTTGGCCCATGAGTTCCGAGACGGCAATGTCTCCCCGATGGAAGGCTATCAGCGGATCATCGAACGCTGCCGAAAACTTCTACCCCAAGTCCGATGGATCGTCCGAAGCGACTCGGCGGGATATCAAAACGAGTTTCTGGATTGGATGACCGATCAGAGGATCGCCTACGTCATGACGGCCAGGGAAACAGAGGCCCTGCAGGCGGAGATGATATCGGCCGATGGTTGGCGCCCTTTGATTTTAGACGGCTTCGATTTGGGAGAAGAGATCACGGAAGTCATCCATTGTCCGGATGCCGGCTCGCGCAAGGAACTGCACAGGCGAATGAACGACCGCCGCTATCTGGCCCTTCGCAAAACAAAAGGACAGCAGGAGATATTTATTTCCCAAATCGTCGTGACCAACGATTTGACCTCGACCGAAGAAAAAGTCGTGACCAAGCATCGAGGCCGGTGCGGGAGCATAGAGCATTTCCACAGCCAGTTGAAAGGCGGACTTGGAATGGATTCTCTCCCGTCCAACGATTTTAAAGTCAACGCGGCCTGGTATGCCCTGGGATGCCTTGCACACAACCTCTTGCGGCTTATTCAAAGCTCTCTATTTCAAGAAGATTGGAAGAAGCTGGAGATCAAAACCTTCCGCTTCCGATTCTTAAGACTGGCGGCTTTGGTCATTTCAAAAGCAAGACGTGTCATTTTAAAATTCCATAAAGACCATCCGATTGTTCCAATCTACCTTCAGGCCTGGGAACGGTTAGCGATCTTGAGCGGCTAAAAGACAATCAAAAAAACAAACTGAAGACCATCAACGGTAGGGGTGTGTTCAAAACGCCCGATCTGGATCAAAAAACCTCTGATAGCACGCCGTCGACACGCCATTTCTAAAACAAAAACCAAACTGTCCGAGAAAAATCAAAAATTATTCGGGCATCGACCCCTCAAAATCCCTGCGGGAACTTCAAGTGCGGAATTTGGGTCTCCTAAATTCCGCACCTACGATGGAGGATCTATGACTGTAGCTCCTGTCCCTTGTCTCAATGTCCCTGGATTGAGTTTTGATATGGTTCGAATCTCCCACCCTTTGGGAGACTATCAGGCGGCAATTCATGCAGTCGATCAGAACCGGTGGGCGAAACTCGTCGATTCCGTCACGTCTCGAGGCGGAACACATGCGGTACTGTTACGGGATCTACGTGGAGCATGGCAAGTCCGGCAACGGACAAGTTATCGGGCTGCCTTGGATATGGTTGGCCATGACAAGGGTTTTCCTGACACAATGGGTGAGGCCGTGCTTGAAAAAGGAGGATTTGTTATTTTTCAATGGAACCCGAACCCTTCTCATTGCAAAGGAGCAAAGAAACCGGTAGAGAGAGTGAGTTGGTAC
>JACQOY010000141.1 GCA_016207765.1 Deltaproteobacteria bacterium
GTTTAATTCCACGGGTTTTACTAAATGCCCCATCGGAGAAGGGAATGGGCATGACAAACCGAAAACAGTCAAAATCACTCTTGTCGGAGGGGGGGGCTTCCCGCATCATTCCCGACCCCCCTCTTTTGCCCTCCGGCGACGAAGAAAGCCTCGATGTCTGGGGTTTTCGCGATACGCAGTTTCAATTTCTTTCCAATGGCAGTGTGGTCTTGACCGGCGACCGTTATCCCCTTTGCGGCGAAGAACTCCCTGGCCTTGTTCCCTGGATTCGCGAAGTCATGCAGGTTCCCTTTTCTCCCCAGGAATTGAACCCGGGCAACTACCCTCCAAAAATTCCGGAGCCGATCCAAAACAATGCTTTTCTCACCGCAATTCGCCGTTTCCTGTCGGCGGAACAGATCTCCGTCGAACCGCTGGTCCGCCTGCGCCATGGCCATGGGCACACCCAGCACGAAATTTTTTCCCTCAAATACGGGTCGCTGAAGCGGGTGCCCGATCTGGTTGTCTATCCCATCGAGGAAGAACATGTGGAAAAGCTGGTCAGAGCGGCGGCGACCCACGATGTCTGCCTCATCCCCTTTGGCGGCGGCACCTGTGTGACCGAGGCGCTTCTCTGCCCGGAAAATGAAAAAAGAATGATTGTCTCGGTGGATATGCGGCTTCTGTCCCGGATTCTCTGGATCGACCCGGTCAATCGGATGGCCTGTATTCAGGCAGGCGCGATGGGTCGGCACATTATGGAACAACTGGCGAAATACGGTTTTACCATGGGCCATGAGCCGGACAGCGTTGAATTTTCAACCCTTGGCGGCTGGATTGC
The DNA here is from genome assembly GCA_016207765.1 of Deltaproteobacteria bacterium. Taxonomy (GTDB): domain Bacteria; phylum UBA10199; class UBA10199; order UBA10199; family SBBF01; genus JACQOY01. The sequence continues at coordinate 821 of JACQOY010000141.1, forward strand.
CACCCATGCCAGCGGGATGAAGAAAAACCGATATGGCAATATCGAGGATCTGGTGCTTGATGTCACGGTGGTTACGGCAAACGGCAAATTGGAGCGCAACAAGGTTTTGCCCCGCGAGTCGGTGGGGCTCGACCCGCGCCTTTGGGTTTTCGGCTCTGAGGGGAGCATGGGGATCATCGTCTCTGCCGTGGTTAAACTCTTTCCTCTCCCTGAAGTCTGCCGCTATGGATCGGTGATTTTTCCCGACTTTGAAAAAGGGGTCGGCTTTCTCTACGAGTTGACGCAGAGGGGGACCCCGCCCGCAAGCATTCGTCTGGTGGATAATCTTCAATTCCAGTTCGGTCAGGCGCTGAAGGGAAAAACGGGGGGGCTTAAGGCGTTAAAAAGCCGTTTGGAGAAATTTTTTGTGCTTAAGGTGAAAAAATTCGACCCCCAAAAAATGGTTGCCTGCACGATTGTGTTTGAGGGAAGTACCGCCGAGGTGAAAAGGGAGGAGAAGGCGGTTTACGGCATTGCCAGGAAATATGGGGGAATGAAGGCGGGGGCCGAAAACGGGCGAAAAGGCTACCAGCTTACGTTCAGCATCGCCTACATCCGTGATTTTGTCATCAAGCACTATTTTCTGGCCGAATCGTTTGAAACCTCGGTTCCCTGGAGTCAGGTGCTTTCTCTCTGCGAGAATGTGAAAAGGCGTTTGCGGGAGGAATGCCGGAAACGGAACCTTCCGGGTTTCCCCTTTGTCACCTGCCGGGTGACTCAGGTATATGAGACGGGTGTTTGCGTTTATTTCTACTTCGGTTTTTTCTATAAAGGGGTGAAGAATCCCTCCGATTGCTACGCGGAAATAGAGATTGCGGCGCGGGAAGAGGTTTTAAAATCAGGGGGATCATTGTCGCATCATCATGGCATCGGCAAACTGCGGAGCCGTTTTTTGAAGGAAATAAAATCGGATGGGGCGCTCAACTGGACGAAAGAAGTGAAAAAGGCGGTTGATCCGCAAAACATCTTTGGATGCGGGAATCAGTTGTTGGGAAATGATGAAGAAATATCCATTAACCAATATCCAATTCCCGATAAGGCGGTTTCAGTAAGATGACGCAAATTTTCTTAACCGGTGTTACCGGCTTTGTGGGAAAGGTGGTACTCGAGGAGTTGATCCGCTGTCGGGGGGAGATCGGCTTTGAAAAGGTGTTTGTTCTCATCCGCCCCGGACGCAGAGGGGAAACCCCCCAAGGGCGTTTTGATAAGGAAGTGAAGGCCTCTCCCTGTTTTTCGCGCCTCCCCGCCGATTGGTCCAACTGTGTCGAGGTCGTTGCCGGCGATCTTTCGAAGGCGGATTTTTTGTCCGCCCGGTGCAAAACACTGATCCGGAATGTAACCCATATCATCAACTGCGCCGCCTCCGTGGAATTTGACCTTCCCTTGGCCCAAGCCGTTGAGGCCAATGTCACAAGCGCCCTTCATGTCCTTGAACTTGCGAGGCTATGTGAGCGACTGGTTTCGATGGTCAGCGTTTCGACCGCCTATGTAACGCCGCATCCGGGCGGCAAACCGGCCATTGGCGAAATGCTCGTAAAACTTCCCCGCCCCGCAGAGGAAATTTATGCATCCATTCTCAACGGGACTGCGGATGAAAAGACCTTGCTGGCCGAAACAGGTCATCCGAACACGTATACTTATACCAAATGTCTTGCGGAACATCTCTTGGTGGAGCGGAAGGGAGATGTTCCATTAACGATTGTGCGCCCCAGTATTGTTTCGGCCTGCTGGAGGCATCCTTTTCCCGGCTGGATAGACAGCCGGGCCGCATTCGCCGGTTTTGTGGCGCTGATTGGATCCGGTCGTTTACGGGCGGTGGTCGCGCAGTATTCCACTTATCTCGATGTGGTTCCCTGTGATGAAGTGGCGGATAAAATTATCCGGGCAGTGATGGACCAGGGACAAGGGACCAGAGACAAGGGACCAAAAGCCTTGGGTCACTGGTCACTGGTCACTGGTCACTGGTCTGTGCCAATTATTCACGCCGCCTGCGGTCTGGAAAAAAGCTCGCGCATCGACATGTGCATCAGCGTCATCGAGGATTTTTTCCGCCGTCACCCGGTCGACCGTTATCCCCATCTGCGCTATGTGGGGGCCGACACCTTCCGCTTCAAGATCAAACATTGGCGATACCACCGCGCCCCCGCCTTTATCGGGCGCCATTGGTTTGGGTTGCGCGGAAAGGAACGCCAGAGGAGGATGGTTGTCCGTCTTAGGGAACAGCTCAACTATTTAAACGAGGGGTTCCCCTATTTTACGCACAACACGTTTGATTTTGAGTCATCGATGCCGCTTGAGGCGCCGCAATTTCAGCCGGGGGATTATATCGAAACGGTCTGCAGAGGGGTCTATCGGCACCTGATGATGCGCGATGAAACCGAGATGTTGATCGGCGGGCGGGAGTACAAAAGCCCCGAGATGGATATCGGATGGACCATCCGTCAACCGAAAGGAAATTGGGTGATCCGTCTATTTGCCTACGGGGTGCGAAAAGGGCTTCGCAAGTGCACCAACAAGGTCACCTTCGACCGTCCCTCCTTCGAGGCGGCTCAGAAGGCGGCCTCCAAAGAGAGCCTTTTGGTCATTGTTCCCACCCACCGGAGTTATCTGGACTTTGTTCTCTGTTCGTACCTCTTTTTCTCCCGTTCCGATCTCGGTATTTCCATTCCCCATATCGCCGCCGCGCGCGAGTTCGCCAAGATCCCCGTTTTGGGTTGGTTGTTCCGAAAGACCCACGCCTTTTACGTCAAACGGGGATTGGGGCGCGAGAATGCCGATTTGACGCGTCAGGTGCATGAACTGGTGGCGAGGAGGCATACGTTTGAATTTTTTATCGAAGGGACCCGCAGTCGGTCGCGGCAGTTGCTAAAACCCAAACGGGGGATGTTGAAGTCGCTCCAATCTTCGGGGCAGAAGTTCACCATTCTGCCGGTGGCCATCACCTACGATCGTGTCCCCGAGGAGGCCGCTTTCATGCGCGAACTGCAGGGGGGGGACAAGCCGCACATGCGTCTTCGCGTTTTGGTCGGCTGGTTATGGAGGCTATTCCGCGGCAAAATCGATATCGGCCCCATTCACATGAACTGCGGCAAGCCGCTGATACTGGATTCGACATCCGATGTGACGTCCCTTGGCCGCGAGGTGATGGGGGAGCTTCAGCTTCGCATGGCCACCACGACGCATCACCTGCGCTCATTTCTCTGGCACAATCCGGTTGAGGGAATCGATGTGGAGTGGTTGAAAAACGCCATCGTTAGGCGGGGGGGGCAGGTGATTGAAAGCCCGCTGGTCGACGAAGAGGCGGTTGATCCCGTTGTTGAAAAGTCGATGCGTTATCAGTGGATGCACTGGTTTTACAAAGAGGCGAGCCTTCTGTATCCCGAACATCCGGTGATCTTGCATCACATCGCCACCAACAGCTATCTTTCACTCGACGACTATCGGTGTAAAACGGAATTGGATGATCTGCGGATTCGCCGTCTGGTCCGGGCCCTCTTCGAGCCGATCTGTCAGGACTATTGGACGGCGGCGGAAAATTTAAGTGATGCCCAGGGGACGCTTTCCCGGCTGGTATCCCACGCGCCGACGCCGCGCGATATTGTCCGGCGGCATACCTCGGCCCATTTGCCCACCTTGGAGGCCGCCTTTGACTACATGGTTCAACAACAAATTTTGCTTCCTGTTACCAGTGAGGAGCGTTATGTATGGGGGCCCAAGGTGCGGGAGATCGAAAATCACAAGGCCCGAATGGCCAAAGAAATATGACTCAAAAAATTCTTATTACCGGCGCCACCGGGTTTGTGGGGCGGCATCTGGTCCAGCAATTTTTGGCCGAGGAAGAGTTTCAGCCGATTGTCTTGGTCCGCACGCGCGACAGCTGGGAAAAAAATGATTGGGCGCGAAAACTTTCAAGGGTCGAACTGATCGAAGGCGATGTGACCGATCCGGACAGTTGGGCCGCCGATCCCCGGCTTATAAATATCACCGCTATCTATCATCTGGCCGCCGTCGTCCGGCACACCCGAAACGAGACGTCCGACATGTATCGGACCAATGTGGATGGGACTCTCAATATGGTTCGAGTTGCCTGTCACTATCGATGCAGAATGATTTTGGTTTCCACCTCCGGCACCGTGGGTTGTTTTGACAATCCCCATGAATCGGCCGATGAAAATACCCCCTATTCCGAAAAAGTGGCTGGGAGATGGCCTTATTATGATTCCAAAATTCAGGCGGAGAAAAAGGGGAGGGACTTGGCCGAACAATTGGGGGTTGAACTGGTTATTTTTCGGCCGCCGGTTTTTCTCGGCCCGGGGGACCATCGGTTTCGGGCTACCGGGCCTATTCTTCGTCTGCTCCGGGGCAAACTGCCGTTTATTTTGCGCGGCGGAATTCACTTTGTCGACATTCGGGATGCGGTAAGGGCCATGA
>JACQOY010000014.1 GCA_016207765.1 Deltaproteobacteria bacterium
CCCGACATCGGATACCTCAAAAAAAGTTTCGTAGGCCGTGCAAATACCGGTGTCGGTTGTCTGTGTAACCACTTTTGCCTGTTGCAACCTCTTTTCTTCGCGGACCACCTCTTTGTTCAAGGTTTTTACCTTAAGGATGGTTTCGGCATACGGCCAGATTTCAGCAACCGCCTCGGGCGTCAATTCCTGCGCCGATACAGGGAGACTTGCCCCAAAAAGGAAAAGGGATAAAAAGGCGATTTTTCTCATCCGCACAGCCATATTAGCAGGTTAAAAGAGGATGGACAAGCAAGAGGCTTTGGTGGAATAGAAAGGGGCTTGACGATTCAATACGACATCATTGTCATCGGCGCGGGGCACGCGGGGTGCGAAGCGGCGTGGGCTTCTGCGAGGCTTGGCCACGCCACTAGTGGCCACCCTACCCTTCTTTTGACCGGCAACATCGATCAGATCGCCCACATGAGTTGTAACCCCGCCATCGGCGGTTTGGGAAAAGGGCATCTGGTGCGGGAGATCGATGCTCTCGGCGGCCTCATGGGAAAAGTGGCCGATGCAACCGGCATCCAATACCGGAGGCTCAACACCAAAAAGGGGGCGGCGGTTCAGGGGACGCGATGTCAGAGCGACATGTATGTCTACAAGGAGCGGATGAGGCAGATCCTTGAGGGCGAAGAAAACCTTCATATCAAACAAGGGATCGTTCGGAAAATTTTGGTTCAAAACGGGGCGGTTTGCGGTGTTGAAACAACCATGGATCAAATTTTTTTGGCCCCGGTAGTTGTGGTGACAACCGGAACTTTTATGCGGGGGCTTTGCCATGTGGGACTCAAAAACGCTCCGGGGGGACGAATGGGGGATCCAAGTTCCAATGATCTTTCGGGGAGTCTCAAAGAATTAGGGATTGAACTGGGGCGATTGAAGACGGGAACCGTGCCGCGATTAGACGGAAAAACAATAAATTACAATGGGTTAGAAGAACAATGGGGCGATGATCCCCCTCCCCGTTTTTCGTTTAGTCAAGTAAGGGCGTATTGCCCCAAGGAGGGACCACTTCGTGGCAATACGCCCCTACTCAAACAGATCTGTTGCCATCTGACTTATACAAATGAAAACACACATACAATCATCGCGGAAAATCTCGATCGTTCCCCCATTTATCGGGGAATTATTGAAGGTCGGGGTCCCCGCTATTGCCCGTCGATCGAGGACAAGATCAAACGGTTTGCCGACAAGGAACGCCATCAAATATTTTTGGAGCCGACCTCATTGTCCACCCGTGAAGTCTATCCGAATGGTCTTTCAACCTCCCTCCCCTACGATGTTCAGTTGAAATTTCTCCGTAGCATCCGGGGATTGGAGAAGGTTGAAATTATGCGGCCTGGTTATGCGGTTGAATATGATTACGCCCCTCCCACCCAACTTAAAAGTACGCTCGAAACAAAATCAATTCCCGGCCTTTTTTTCGCCGGGCAAATCAACGGAACCTCCGGTTACGAAGAGGCGGCGGCGCAAGGGATTGTCGCCGGCATCAATGCAAGCCGGAAAGTTCGGGGTGAAGACGATTTTGTCCTCGCGCGGTCAGAGGCGTACATCGGTGTCCTTGTCGACGATCTTGTTACCAAGGGGGTCGGCGGAGAACCTTATCGAATGTTCACCTCGCGCGCCGAGCATCGGCTTCATCTAAGGGAAGACAACGCCGATATTCGATTGCGGGAGTATGGTTATCGTCTGGGGCTTGTGTCGGAGGAAGACTATGCCCTGTTCTGTCAAAGGAAGAAAAAAATGGATGAGGCCCTTCGGTTTCTCACGCAGACAAAAATTCCGGAGAGTGAGGAAATGAATCGGGTCTTAACCGAGTTGGGAGAGGCCCCGGTGAAGAATGCTATTTCCCTGTACGAGTTTCTCAAAAGGCCGGGGATCGACTGGGAAGTTTTGGGCCGTCTCCCCGTAGGGGCGTATTGCCCCAAGGAGGGACCACTTCGTGGCAATACGCCCCTACCCGATGCCTCGTTACGCGAAACGGTGATGTTCGATATTAAGTACGAAGGGTATCGGCGACGCCAAGACTTGGAATTAAAAAAGTTGGAAAAGATGGAAAAGATTTCGATCCCGGCCGAATTTGGTTATGAAACATTAAGCGGGCTTTCTCGTGAGGTGATCGAGAAGCTGAAACGAGTGAAACCAAGTAATTTGGCTCAGGCTTCCAGAATTCCTGGGATTACTCCCGTGGCCCTTTCAATTCTCATGGTCTATATCAAGAAAAGAAGCGGGTTACAAAATTCTGTACATTCTTTGTAGGGCATCCGCCTGAGGTGGGACCCCTACCCGCCGAATCATTCAAATATGTCCACTATTCTGTACATAATTATCGTTCTTTAGTTAATGTCATATAATATTTTAGGCATTTTTCTACAATTTTATACTAAATTTTCATCATTCATCATTTTTTGAATC
>JACQOY010000149.1 GCA_016207765.1 Deltaproteobacteria bacterium
CCATTTACAGTAATTAATTATGTTGTATAATAATCATCTATTTCCGAAAGATGGGATGATGAAGACCCATAGAGGATGAGATTGGCATCAAGTTTGCAATACAAGCTGTAGGGAGAACAAAAATGAGTAAAAAATTTATCCGGTTATTTTCCTTCTTTTTCGTCTGTCTTTTAACCTTTGGGGCACTGTCCTTTGATCTCTTTGCCGCCACCAAGCATCGGACAACGTCTACCGCCGATACCACACGAGATCGTCCTGTTCCCTTGGAAGGGTTGAGTTGGCTCTGGCTCTATGTCAAATACGACAGTTCCACCGGATATAACCAAGTCTATCTCCAATACCACAATCCCTATGACAGTTCCGTTTTGGGGGAGATTCGTCTGACGTCGAGCGCTACAAACAAATCGAAACCCCTATGGGGGCATGCCTGGACCGTTTGGGGTGATTTTTCCAGCGTGACCTATTACTCAGCTTCAAGCTCGTCGACGGCTGATTTCGATGGGTATTGTGCTCCCTTCTATTTTCTCAAGGAAGACAGCGGCAATAACGAACTGACCCTGGGGTGCATCGAGGCAGTCTCTTTTACCGCCTTTTTTTCCAGCGGTTCCAGTGCCGACCTTGCCCCGGCCCTCCCCGTTCCGGAAATTCCCCTCACCGGATTTGACAGCGCCACCACCTTCGATATCGAGGTCTATGATGTTTATCCGGGGACGACATCCGCCTTGGGGCCCAAAATTTGTAACCTCGGATTTTCTGCCTCGGGGGCATGCTTCGATGAATATGAGGCGGCGGAGATTGTTTTTACCGATTCGAACAAGGCGCTTCATTACCTGACCTACGATCCCGCTTATGATTTGTACGGCGATACTCAAAGCGGCCATCTTTTGATTGATAACAATGTGTGGACAGTCACTTCTTTTGGAGCCCTGGCGGCAACTCCCACCTTTGCCTGGGGCACTTCCTGGGCCCCGCGCTTTGATAAATACGCCAACCCCCGTTTTTTCAACGACGGCCTTGACATTGCCTTTTTGGCCAAAAGCCCGGCCACAGGGGGAGTATGGCAAATAGGGGTGATCGGTTTTGATGGGGGTGTTGAGAGGCAGATTACCAATACCGGGAGACCCTACAAGGATCTGAAGCCGACAGACAACGGCGACAACGATATTTTGACCTTTGTTGCCACAGGCGATGGCTCATCCACGGTGGACCAATTGGCGTATATTCAGCTTCAAGACTCTCCCACTACCCCGGTAATTACTAGTTGGTGTAGGGCCGTTCAACTCGTTACGGTTAATGATACCCACGGGAGAAACAGCTTTGATGTTGTTTATTTGAACAGCGCCTCCAGTGTGTTAAAGACCAGTGCAAACGCCTTTGCCTACCAGTACGAGCAGACGGACGGGTATCGCGATATTTATTACCTGGAGAAATCTCTCAGTTGCCAGACCGGACTGACAACACCGGTAACGGGTGAGGCCAATGATGTGCAAAAAACCGAGTTCCAGTTGACCTGCGATCAGGACAACCGCTACCCGATGTTTGCCAATATAAGCAATCCCGATTCGACTCATGATGCTACGACGATTACTTCCGCCATTCCTCCGGTAGGGGTGATGCATCTTGAAACCCGTCTCGACATCGCGGATGCCGGCATTGTCCATTTGCACGACCTTCCCACGGTGGCTGTCTGCCAAGATACCTGTTACGAGAATGCCGATGGGACCCCCATCACCGATGCCGATGGAGATGGTTTGCGTGACGATGCCCTGGCCGATGGGACCATTTGCGACCACTGTCCCGGAGCGGTCGATCAGGGGGACAGCGACGGAAATGGGGTGGACGATGCGTGCGAAGACGACTGTGGTGATGATTCGGATGGCGACGGCATCGGCGATCTTTGCGACAACTGTCCTTCAACCTACAACCCCGATCAGGCCGATCTGGATGGCGACGGGGTAGGGGACTGGTGCGACAACTGTATTATCGTCAGAAATCCCGATCAGGCCGATACGGATGGCGACGGCATCGGGGATGCCTGCGAATCGGAATGTGAATCCTGCTGTTGTGACGGGGAGAGTTGCCCTGATGAAGATACCTGTTTTAACGGCGGTTCGGAAGACACCGACGGCGATGGGCTCGATGACGAATGCGACAATTGCCCCTTAACCGACAACTGGAACCAGAATGACAGCGACGGTGACGGTGTCGGCGATGCCTGCGAAGCCAGCGGCGGTGAAGATACCTGCGAGGCGAATGCCGATGGATCGAGCCTGACATCGGCACAGGATGCGGACGGCGACGGCAGAAGGGACTCGACCTTATCCACCGGCGCTGTTTGCGATAATTGTCCGACCGTGTCCAATGCCGACCAGGCCGATGCCGATCTGGATGGCACCGGCGATGCCTGCGAAATTGAAGAAGCCCCCGCCGAAGAAGCCGCCCCGGTGACGCTCAGCTCATGCACGGACGCCGAAGGCAACGCTGTTTCGTTTGACGAAGGCTCAGTCACCCCCGAAATCACGATCGGCAACGTGCTGGCCATGCAGGACGGAGCGACTATCGAGGTATCGGCCGGCGATGTGACTTATTATGTGACTTACGAAAAAAGGTCGAGCGGTGGGGGAGAATCGACAGGGATGCTCAAATTTTCCCCAACAAGCCTCGCTACGGCGACGGCTGATGGAGAAACCGCCGAGGTGGTTTACTGCGAGGCGGTCGAGGCCGGTGTGACCTACGGCGGGAGCGGATGCAAGTGCAGTATGACCGGTGACGGCAAAGTCACCCTGGCCAATCTGATGACGCTATTTTTCTGGATTGTCTTGGCGGTGTTGCCCTATGGCTTGCTTCGTCGTCAGGCGGTGAGGATAAAAAAATAGAGTTGTTTCTCCTTTGGAGAGTGGTAGAAAACCCCTGTCCCGCGATGCGGGGCGGGGTTTTTTATGCAACCGCTTCTCCAAACCAACACCCGAAAAATCTACACCGTCTCGGAAGTCACCAAAGATATTCGCGGACTTCTCGAAGACAATTTTCCCACACTGTGGCTCTCCGGCGAGATTTCGAATTTTCGTTCCCCTTCCTCCGGTCACTTTTATTTTACCCTGAAGGATGAAACATCCCAAATTCCGGCGGTGATGTTCCGCGGTTCGAATCACTCCCTTAAATTCAACCTCGAAGACGGTCTCGAAGTGATTGTCCATGGCCGCATCACCGTCTACGAGCCGCGCGGCCAATATCAGATCGTTGTCGATACTGCCGAACCAAAAGGGTTGGGCGCCCTTCAACTGGCCTTTGAACAGCTCAAAAAGAAGCTCGAAGCGGAGGGGCTGTTCGATGAAAAACACAAAAAACCGGTTCCGGAACTCCCTGCAAAGGTCGGCATCATCACCTCCTCCAAGGGGGCGGCTCTCCACGACATGGTGACGATTCTCACACGCCGATTTCCCAACATCGGCATTCTCATCAACCCGGTACGGGTGCAAGGAGAGGGGTCTGCCGAAGAGATTGCCCAGGCGATTGCCGAGATGAACGCCCGTGACGACATCGATGTTATCATTGTCGGGCGCGGCGGTGGCTCGCTGGAGGACCTTTGGGCGTTCAATGAAGAGATTGTGGTGCGGACCATTTTCGAATCGGACATCCCGGTCGTCTCCGCGGTTGGGCACGAAACCGATTACACGCTTGCCGATCTCGTCGCCGATCTGCGGGCCCCCACGCCGTCGGCGGCGGCCGAAATGGCGGTGCCCGAAAAAGAAGAGCTTCTTGCCACACTGGCCCAGTATCGTTCGGGGCTGAAATTCGCTATCCGGCAGTTTTTAAAAGGATCGGCCGAGCGGGTTTCCTTCTTTCGCCGGCAGATCAGGGACCCCCGCCGTATTTTGGAGGACTTCAAAATACGGATTGATGATTTGTCGTTTCGCGCCGGTCAGGCCCAAAAACGGAATCTGCGTGAACTCCGTTTGCGGATTGATGGGATTCGCCGGAACCTCGAATCCCTCTCCCCCCATGCCCCGTTGAAAAGAGGGTACAGCCTGGTTTTCAAAGAGGGGCAAAAAAAGCCCCTGCGGCTGGCTTCGGAAGTTAACCATGGGGAATTATTGGAAATCCGGCTTGCCGATGGGGTTTTAAAGGCGAAAGTGGTTTGACTTGGGTCGTTGTTTTGGGATAGGGCGTAGGGGCGCAATTAACCCCATAAAGAGGGGCCGTTTAACGGCCACACAGGGGTGCCCCTACAAGAGATTGTTCGATTATCCGAAAGAATACAACCTGTCAAACCACTTTCGCCTTTAAAACCCCATCGGCAAGCCGGATTTCCAATAATTCCCCGCAGATAACCCCGGCGGGCGAACGCAGGGGTTTTTTTTGCCCCTCTTTGAAAACCAGGCTGTACCCTCTTTTCAACGGGGCATGGGGGGAGAGGGATTCGAGGTTCCGGCGAATCCCATCAATCCGCAAACGGAGTTCACG
>JACQOY010000015.1 GCA_016207765.1 Deltaproteobacteria bacterium
AAGAATCAGATACATCGACTTTTCCCCGAAAAGGCGGGATACAAGAGCGATTAGTCCGAGTTTGAGCCGCCGCCCCAGGTTCAGCCTTTCGATTTTTATCTGAAAAAAATCCTCCCAGAAGCGGTAGTGTCTTGTTTCCACCGGGATGAGCTCTTCCAGGATTTTCCGAAAAGGGTCCGATGCCGTTTTGTGAAAAACCTTGTAGAGGGAAAGGTCAAAAAGCTCGTCTAAGATGAGGTTTTTGGCGAGAGCTTCGTTTTTGGTTGGGATATTGCGCATGAATTTATCACGGGACGTATACATAGAAACGCCCCTCGACTTCGCTCGGGGCACTCGACTCGCACCAAACCAACACCAGCCTAATCTTTCTGGAGGTGGCTTGCCACCAATATGTGGCACTTGCCTTCGGCAAGTACACACATTTTCTAAGCTTCTATCTCCACCTTTGGTGGAGCTATAAGCCAAGAAAATGTGGAGGCGCCGGGAATCGAACCCGGGTCCGAAAAAGTTCACTTAAAGGGACTACAGGCTTATCTACTGGATTGTTTTTAACCGGAAATTTTTGCCCAATAGCAGGCCCTTCCCGGCGAGCCCGTCTTTGTTTAACCTTTCATCCGACAAGACAAAAATGAAAGGCGATCCCCAATCGTTTGCGCCCGCCGGCCAACTGGGGAGATGAAGCCGGAAGACGTCGCAGTCAATTAAGCCGCGAGAGCCACACTGTTGGTGTTGGCGTTTGTGTTTTTGAAGTCGTTTAGCGAGAGCCTTCAACTCGGCCTGCCCCTTGAAAGATATTACTTTCCCGTCGAAACCAAATCGCCCCCAGGTTGTGAAAGATCGTATTTGCCTCTTGTCATTACAATAGACCGGTGGTGTGTGTCCAGCCCTCCCCTCCACACCCATTGAATTAAACAGTTTATGTCAAGTCGGCTTTAACGTATAATCAACAACTTGCGGGAGGAAGAGACAATGGAAAGAAAACGAATTCTTGTGGTTGACGATGAAGAACGCTTTGCCAAGTTTGTGAAGGCCGCGCTGGAGCGGACGGGCGCCTACGAGGTCCGCACCGAAACGGAGGCCAAACGGGCTTTGGCAACCGCCTTGGCGTTCAAACCCGACCTTATTTTCATGGATGTGGCAATGCCGGAACTCGATGGTGGTGACGTTGCCGCCCAATTAAGTGAAAAACCGACTTTGAAGGGGGTTCCGATCATCTTCCTTACCGGGGCCGCTTCCTCACACGAAGTGAGCGAGGGGGGAGGGGTTATCGGTGGCCGCGAATTTCTCGCCAAACCGGTTTCCATCAGCGATCTCACCGCCGCCGTCGAACGGCATCTGGGCCCGCTCACCGCCGCCTGACTTGCTAACAGGGCCGCTGTTTAGTCCCGGCGGCTATCCGGTTGAGTTTTCCAAATGAACGCTGTCTTCAACTGTAATTCCCGCTTGTGTCTTTCTTGTCCCGGGAATCTGATTCACAATACTTTGAGAGAGAACCCTTTCAGGACCAACAATCTTTAAAATCTCCTGAAATCCCCTGACCTCAAGAGAAGGGTTTTCAGACCACTTGCATTCGATCAGTCTGAAGGCATTGCCGACGGGGATCATAAAGTCGACCTCATGCCCATAGTGATCCCGGTAGAAGTAAAGCGGAGGCTGGACACCCCGATTGGCGAAATGTCTTATGATCTGCCCCAAGACATGTGTCTCAAAGAGAGATCCCAAAAGGGCATTTGAGTGAAAATCCTTCGCTTGGCGGATACCCACGAGGAAACAACAGAAACCCGTATCCAAAAAATAAAGTTTGGGAGACTTGACGATCCTCTTGCCGAGATTTTGATAGTACGGCTCCAAAAAATAGATGACATTGGATGCTTCCAGGATCGAAAGCCAGCTCTTGATTGTGTTGGGACTGACACCCACATCGGTCGCCAAACTGTTAATGTTCAAAAGTTGCGCCGTTCGTGAAGCGGCAAGGCGCAGAAAACGATCAAAATCTCTCAGGCTTCTTACTTGTAGCGCTTGCGTAACATCCCGCTCAAGATAGGTCGCCAGATAGTCGGAATAGAACGATTCAGGGGAAAGTGACTTGGCATGGAGTTCGGGGTATCCCCCTTTGAGGATAAATTCCAAAAGAGAGTCGCGTTCCAGGGGTTTCCCTGTCCAATTCTGATACTCTCTGGCGGAAAGCGAATGGCACTGGAGTATTGCTGTTCTCCCCGCGAGACTTTCCGTGACCCCTTGCATGAGAGAAAATTTTTGGGAGCCTGTTATGAGAAACCGGCCGGAGGCCTCTCGATTCTGGTCAATCGCCGTCTTGATATATCGGAGAAGCTTCGGAGCGTATTGGACTTCATCGACAATGAGCGGCGGTGGGTATTTTTTGAGAAACGTTTCCCCTGATTCTTCCGCTTCTTGGGCGTTGAGTGGTATGTCCAGGGTTACATAATTGTGTTCGGGAAAGACCCGTTTTAAGAGAGAAGTCTTTCCAGCCTGACGGGCCCCTGTAAGGATCAGAGAGGGTCTTTTTGTTGCTATTTGCCGTAGAACATCCTCAATTTCCCTTTTAATCCACATAGTTGGTTATTATGCAGTGTCACTGATGAAATTTCAAGAATAAAAAATCAGTATTTCCTTACGACTCGATGATCTCCCTTACCTGATGGAGCAAAGTCTCCGGGGTGAAAGGCTTGCCGAGAAAGTGGGTTCCCTCGTCAAGGACGCCGTGATGGGCGATGGCGTTTTCGGTAAAGCCCGAGATGTACAAAATTTTAATCCCCGGTTTTTTCAATATCATCCGTTCCGCAACCTCCCGACCGCTCATCCCCGGCATGATCACGTCGGTAATCAGAAGGGCAATCGGTTTGCCTGAAGACCCGACTGTCCTCAAAGCCTCGTCCCCCGATGAAGCCTCCAAAACCGCATATCCCTTTTCCCCAAGAACCCGGCAGATGAATTTTCGGAGTTTCTCCTCATCCTCCACCACCATGACGGTTTCCGAACCGGTCAGGATTGCGGGTGCGGTTTTTTCCGCGCGCAGAGGTTGTGCCGCCCCCTCGACCTGCGGAAGGTAGACCTTGAAACTTGTCCCTTGTCCGTGCGTGCTGTGAACCGAAATGTGCCCCCCGCTTTGTTTCACAATGCCATAGACCATGGAAAGTCCCAGACCGGTCCCTTTTCCCTTCCCCTTTGTCGTATAGAAGGGTTCAAAGAGGTGTGACATCGTTTTTTCATCCATTCCCAATCCGTTGTCGGAGACCGCCAACATTGAATAGGTTCCCGGCTGAATTTCAGGGTGTCGTGAAGTGTATTCCTCATCGAGAGTCGCATTTTTGGTTTCGAGAATCAGTTTGCCGCCATGGGGCATCGCATCGCGGGCATTGGTTGCGAGGTTTAAAATCACCTGTTCAATCTGGCCTGGATCGGCCTTCACCAGCGCCAAATCGGGAGCGGGGAGGGTGAGGAGTTGAATGTTTTCCCCGATCAGGCGCTGGAGCAGACGGTCGGCGCGGATGAGTACGTCATTCATGCTGAATACGCGGAGCTGAAGCACCTGTTTCCGGCTGAAGGCCAAAAGCTGGCGGGTAAGCACGGCGGCCCGTTCACCGGCCTCTTTGATGTCTTTGAGATATTCCCCAACCGGCCCGTCCGGTTTTGTCTCGTTCAAGGCCAGTTCGCAGTTTCCGGTGATGATGCCCAAGAGGTTGTTGAAATCGTGGGCGACGCCTCCGGTCAGCCGCCCGATCGATTCCATTTTTTGGGAGGCCGCAAGCTGTTTCTCCAGTTTTTCGCGTTCCGCCTCAGCCTGTTTGCGTTCGGTCAGGTCCCGGAAAAAACCGATTGAGAACATCCGGCCATCCATCTTTATGGCGGCGCCGCTCACCTCCATAACGACAATGCCGCCGTCTTTCCTGAGAAACGGAATTTCCTCGGCCGTGACGCTCTCTTGTTGCGAAGAACCCTCGATTGCCTCCATGACGTGCGGCAGAGCTTCCTTCGGATGGAGGTCCGCCACGTTTTTTAAAATGAGTTCCTCCTGGTCATAGCCAAGCAGGCGGCACGCGGCGGGGTTGGCATACCGGATGGTTTTTGCCTCGACATCGGCAATCAGCACGGCATCGGGACAGGTGTCGATCATGGTCTTGTATTTGGCCTCCGAGGCCGCCACCTCCTTTGTCCTCTCTTCCACCTTTTGTTTTAGTCCTTCGTGGCTCGTTTTGAGCCGATCCATCATGGTATTGAAAGTGGCGCCAAGATCGCCGATTTCGTCTTGCGACATGATGGGAGCCCGTCGGGAGAGGTCGCCGGACCGGATCGCCGCGGTTGTCTTTGTCAAAAGGGAAACGGGCTTGAGAATCGATCTCCAGACAAACCATACCGACCCGCCCGCCATGAAGAGCAAAACCGGGAGTAAAAGCAAAACGAGACGGAGCGCCGTTTTGGAGGCCCCGGCGATGGCTGTCTTTCGGGGGACCTCCAGAATCAGCCCCCAACCGTTTGACTTGTAGGAGAGTCGGCCCGCCTGGGGAACATAGGAGACAAGACTCGCCTCCCCCAACATGCTTTCCGATTCCGGAAGAAAAATGGTTTTTGAACCGCCGGAAAGGACATCCCGGACAACAGAGCTTTCTTTCAGGTTAAGGCCCACCATCTCTCTGTTCGGCAGGTTGCAACCGATCACGCTCCCCTCGCTGTCAACCAGCATCACATGAGCCTCCGGAGAAGGGGACGGAATGTTTTCCAAAATCTCTTCCACTGCCGGCCAGTCAAGGTGTCCCCCAACCACGCCGATAACAGCCTGCTTCGGGTCTTCCTTGTCACGGACCGGTATGGTGTAGATAACGGTCGGTTTTTTGGTGTCGTCGGAGATGACCAGATCGGAATGATGGGTCTTTCCGTTTATGGCTTCCCTGAAGCCGAAAAAACTGTGCGGTTCGTGCCCGATGGACTTGCCGATCTCTTCTTCGGATGTGGAGAGGAGGATTTTTCCTTTCCGGTCCGTGACGTACAAGATGTCCCATGGGCCGGTTACAACGGTGAGTTCCTTAAGCCGGTTGGTGTCGGTCTTTCGTTGTTTCCCTCCCCCTTTCAGCAAATCCTGGAGAAAAGTTTCGCCGGCGATCGCCTGAATATCGATGTAGCGCTCGTAGAGGAACGCATCGATTTGCGTCATCGTTTGGCCCGCAATCCCCAGCTGATTTTTTCCGATGGACTTCTCCAGAGCCGACTGGGTGAAAGTGAAGGAAAGAAGGCTGATGGCCAGAATGACGACGGCCGTTCCCGCAAAGATGCCCGCCAGCAATTTGAAGGTCAACTTCACGGTATTTCCCTTTCTTTTGCCAGACGTTTGATGAAACTTTTGTCGATCAACCTGTCGGTATCGAGTGCGCCTCTTTCTTTCCCCTGTTGTCTCAGGACAAATTCGCCGACGCGGCGGAGGTTGCCGTAGAGCGACTCCGTACCCACCGAAAAAGTGAGGGCGGTCCGGTTTGCCTCCAGATCGAGCACCGTTACCCCTTTCAATTGCCGGGCGACCACCTCTTTCGTGGTTTCGAATTGTTTGGCCAGGATTCCGTTTACCTCGTCCGGTCTTTTTTTCCAGAAATCAATGGCCTTGAAGTAGGCGCGAACGACGGCGAAAACGCTTTCCGGCCAGGTTTCGACAAAAGAGGCGCTGAAGGTGAGAAGGTCGGTAATCAGTCCCGGCGCATCGGCTGATGTATAGATCAGGTTCCCCCCGATCTTTTCGACGGCCCTGGAGAGGAAGGGTTCATAGGTGACCGCTACGTCCACCTTTCCTTCTTCAAGGGTCTGCGCCGAGGCAACCGGATCGAGGTTGACGGAAACAATATCCCTGGTCGAGAGACGGTATTGTTCCAGCGCATAAAGGAGGAAATATTCTTCCAGCGTTCCCTTTTCATAGGCCACTTTTTTTCCCCTGATTTGGCTGAAATCCCTGATTGGAGAGGAAGCGGCAATGCCGTCGGCGCCGTTGGAGTAATCGATGACCAAAACGACCTTGTGGTCGAGTCCCCGCAATGTTTGGTCGATCACTTCGTTACTTAAATTTGTCACCCCCTGGATCTTGCCCGCCAGATAATCTTCGATGTGTGCGATATGGGAG
>JACQOY010000147.1 GCA_016207765.1 Deltaproteobacteria bacterium
GTCTTATCCACTCGGCAACCCGCTTGATGGTCACCGGGGCCTGGGACTCCGCCCGGCAGGCATACCAGCAGACATCGCAGTCGATGTCGCCGAATTTGTCGGGGGAGTATTCGGTGTAATGGCAGACACGCGGGGTTTCCGAGCAGGGCTGGATGTAGCCGTCGGGCGTGATGGTCATCCACCGCTGGCCGGCCTTGCATCCGCCGATTTTTTCGTGTTCGAAAAAAATGGGGACATGATCGAAGAAATATTCGGACGAGAGAATATTGCGGTTTTTCTTCTTTAAAAATTTAAGCTCCTCAATCACCTCGCGGAGTTTTGCCTGGCGTTCAAGGCCAGAGATCACCTCCGTGTCGTTGTCCGCCTTGTTGGCCGAATAGGCGGAAAACGAAACGCGCGCCCCTAGTTCATGGGCCTTCTTCGCAATATCCACCACACAATCAAGATTAGAATTCATGATGATCGTGTTAAAAACAACATTCTTGAAACCGGTTGCGACAATTTGCGGGACAAGCGACAGGATGTGGTTGTGCAAATTGGGAATCCCGCGCACCTTGGCGTGGCGTTCGTCCAGATAATCGAGTGAAATGGTCAACTGGTCCAATCCCGCATCAATAAGCTGACGGGCTTTTTCCAGGGTTAAAAGCCCCGCATTGGTGATGATGGAAACATAAATGGTATGCCGCTTCACCTGACGGATGATGTCACAGATGTCTTTGCGCAAGAGCGGTTCCCCGCCGTTTAGCGACACGACGATCGGCCTGATTTTTTCGATGACGGGACCGTAGTCAAAAAGCCGCGGACCCGCCTCCATCCGCCAGCAGACGCAAAAATGGCAGGTGGCGTTGCAACTCTTGATCAGCTCCAGGTTCACCAGCACCGGCCGACGGTTCATGAGAATATCGGCATACCGGGTGACACCGCGGAGACGTTTGTAATTCGCAAATGAGTCACTAATTGGCATAATGATTACCGGGACGCGGAACCGGGGGATTCTTTCACCACCACGGCCGGTTTGAACAACCCCAAATAGCTGTTCAAGAAGACCATCCAGGCGACATTCGAACCGACAAGGGAGGCCCATAAAATCCATTCCAGTTTCCCGAAAACAGCTATGACAAAAAACAGAAGGGCGAAAAAATCGCGCTTGATCATGAACTGGACACGCGAGAACAATTTCTTGATGGGCCCCCCTTCAAACTTGTTGAAATCCCTCTGGATCACCAGCAAACTCCCGGAGTTGGAGTTGCGGATAACATAAACAAAAGCCACAAGCATCGTCATGCCGACGCCAAAAATAGTCAGGGTGCCGGTTAGAGCAATGTGCGGGTTTCCCTGGCGGCCAACCCCCACAACCGCGCCGATGATAAAACAAACATAGGTCAAATTGTCCGAGATCGTATCGAGCCACTGACCCAGTTTTGAGGAAGAGAGCTTGAGCTTCGAGATTTCCCCGTCACAACCGTCGAGGATGGAGGAAAGCTTGAAGAGAAAGGCCCCCAAAAGAACATTCCAGTAGTCCCCGCGCGCCACAAAAACCCCGGCCAAGATTCCCACCAGGGCGGTCAGGCCGGTCACATGATTGGCCGAAAGATTGGTCCTGATCAGAAGGCGTGAAAGAAAAAGAGAGATGTGGCGATTGAAATGGCGCGAGATGAAACCATCGGTCGATTTTCTGCAGGCGTTGAACAACACCTTTTCAGCCTGTTTGAGAGAGGCTTCGGTATCGACATCCTGCCACCAGCCCCCTTGCACATCAAATACCCCCATTTGCCCCCGGTCGGCCAAAAGGCGGATTCCATCGGAAAGGGAACAATTTCCCCCCTTTTTGACTTCTTCCAGCGCCTCGAACAGGGCGGGGCCGGCCAAAAACATTCCGGTGTCAACGGCATCAAAATCGGTGAGAGTCTTGTCAATGGCGATGACCTTTCCTTTTTCCGTCTTCACCTTGGTGGCATCGTCCATGTCGAAAATGGAACCGAGCTTATGGTCAACCGCCAAGAGGGCCCGGTTGACCCCCAAAGGAGTCTGCCGGAGTTTTTCCAGGGTGGCGACGTCAAAAATGTGATCGGACATCAAAAGGATGAAATTTTCGCGAAGATGATCTTTGGCGGCCAAAACCGAAAGGCCGTTGGACTTTTTCCATTCGGGGTTTTCGACGAATTGAAGCTTCACCCCCAGGCCGGGTCGGCCCCCCAAATCTTCCGACATCAATTTCCGGATGATCCGATCCTTCTGGTAGCCGACAACCACCACAAATTCGGAAATCCCCCCCTTCTTGGCCAGAAGGATAATCCGTTTAATGAGGGAAAGACCAGCCACCTTTCGGAGGGGTTTGGGGATATCTTTGTCCCTTCGGGCCAAACGACTGCCGTTCCCGGCCGCGATGATGACCGCTTTTTTGACCATACTTGCCCGCCTACAAAAAAAGGGGTTACGGAAGACCGCAAACCCCGCCAATCCCGTTTAAAATTTGTCCCTTTTTACGTCAAACGATCGAAAAAGTCAAACGATTGAACGTTTTTTAAGTATTTGTAATTATTTATTAATTTAAAAAACCGTTTTAGTTTTACAGGAGAGGTCCTATCTGCTAGAGCCTGTTAGCGATCCGCCGTAGGCGGAGAGCGTTACAGGCTCTTGTCCCCGACTGAGGGGGCTAGTAGGGCAAACTTTTATGGTTAAACGTGCCATCAAAAAAATCACTGGTCCCCTCTTTTTGGCTGTCGGTCTGGTGCTCTTGGTTTTGCTCATCCGGAAGTTCGGCTTTGCCAATCTTCTCAAGGTGTATGAGCATCTGGGGCTAAACCTCATTTATATCCTCTTGGTCCCCTTTTTGGGGTTTGTCTTCCACACATTCGGCTGGTATTGGGCCATCGAGGAAACGGGGAGTCATGTCAGTTTTCCGCAACTTCTCAAAATCAAGCTGGGGGGGGAGTCGGTCAATACGCTGACACCGGTAAGTTTTATGGGAGGGGACCCGGTACGCATCCTTCTCCTCACCCGGACGATGCCGGGGGCTCTCTCCACCGCCTCGGTGGTTCTTGACCGGACCATGCAATCGCTGGCGATTGTCGTCCTCCTTCTTTGCGGTCTCACCGTCGCGTGGATTGATCTGGAGCTCCCGCACGCCTGGAAAATCCTTTTCCCCGCCATTACACTCGCCCTGATTCTCCTCCTCTGGTTTTTGATCCATCGCCAGCAAAAGGGGATCTTCGAATCTCTAGTCAATCTTTTCCACCGCCTGGGCTTTAAAAGCGACCGAATCTCCCGCCTCAAAGAACATATCGAGGTGGTCGATCACCGAATTGCCGACTTTTACCGCCACAACAAGCGCCGTTTTGCGGCTGTTCTGGTTTGCCATGTCGGGGGGCGCTTTGTGGGGGTCGGCGAAATTTATTTGATTGCCCGACTGCTGAAAATCCCGATCGGTTTTGAAGGGGCGCTCTATCTCGCCAGTCTCACCGTGCTCATCAACATCGTCTTCGTCTTCATCCCGGGAAGCATGGGGGTCCTCGAGGGGGCCTTCGGGGCGCTCTGCCATCTGCTCAATCTGAATCCCCTCTCCGGAGTCGCCATTCAGCTCGTGCGCCGCCTCCGCGCCATCTTCTGGGTTTTTGTCGGGCTGATTCTTATGGGTACATTGAAACAACGTGGAAATGAACCAAATGTCAAAACTCTTGAAAAAAATCGGGCTTTTTCTCCTTGAGGTCTTTCGCCCCCTTTTTGAACATTGGGCGGAAAAGAAAAAGGCCTTTTTCGCCTCCTTGGGCACCTCGTTCGACGACCCCTACCTGTGCGGGATGATCACCCGGTTCAACACGATCCACGAACGGATCTTTCTCCCCTATTTCGAAAAGGTCCGCACCGATTCAGCCGAACTGGCTCTGCTCAAAGAGATCGCCGCAAAAGGGACACCGGTTTATGTGATGAAAAACCGGGGGCAGTTGGAAACCAGTTTTTTCAACCACCTTTTTTTGAAAGAGGGAATCCCGCTGGCCCGTTTTGCCAACGGTTGCAGAACTTTCTTCTGGCGCCCGTTCAAAGAGATGAGGCTCGCCTTGGCGGCCCGGCTCCATCTTTACTACTCGCGCGGTCTGCTCGAGGATCCGGTGTCCGGCGGCTGGCTCGAAGAGAGGATCAAAAAAGGGGACAGTGTTTTGTTGAATTTGAAAGTTTCACGTGACTTCGTTTTCGGGGTGGCCGATGATCCTCTCGATTTCATCCCCCCCCTGATCCGTGCGGCGCAAAAAAGTGTGAGGCCTGTTTTTCTGATCACCCAGCAGTTTCTCCACGACCGGCGCCCCGACAAGGCCAAAAAATCGTGGACCGATTTTCTTTTCGGTGAAAAATCGAGTCCCGGTTCCATCCGAAAATTGATCATGTTTTTTTTGAGTTACCGGAAAAAGGCGTTGGTGAAATTCGGCCATCCCCTCGATCTGACGCAGTTTCTGAAAGAGCAGAATACCGGCGACGTGGCGGAATTGACATTGCGGCTGAAAGATTACCTCCTCGACCGCCTGTCTATCGAGCGGAAAAGCATCACGGGCCCGGTCCTCAAGCCGCGCGAGTCGTTCCTCGAAAAAATGCTCCGAAACCGCGGGTTCAAGGATCAGTTGGATGCCTTAAGCCGGAAAACCGGAAAGTCACTGCCGGTTTTGCAAAAAGAGGCCATGGCCTATTTCGACGAAATTGCCGCCAAGGTTAATTACAGCTACATCGACCTCTACGATCTGCTCATCAACTGGATGTTCACGCACATTTATGAGGGCCTTGAAATCGACAAGGAGGGGCTCTCACGGATCAAGAGCGTGGCCGGAAGGCATCCGGTTGTTCTGGTCCCCTCCCACAAGAGCCATATCGACTACCTCCTTCTCTCCTACATCTTCTACAACAACGATTTGACCCTTCCCCACGTCTGTGCCGGTATCAACCTCAAATTCTGGCCGGCGGGTCATTTTGTCAGCAAAGGCGGCGGATTTTTCATCCGCAGGACCATTCGGGGAAACGATCTCTACAAACTCGTTTTGGAGCAATACTTGAAGGTGCTCTTGAAAGACGGCTATGCAATTGAATTTTTCATTGAAGGAACAAGGTCGCGCACCGGAAAGCTCTTGAAGCCCAAAACAGGAATCCTTTCGATGTTGATCGACGGGTATCTGGAAGGGGTGGTGGACGATATCCACTTTGTCCCCATTTCGATCAATTATGAACGGATCATCGAGGCCAAAAGCCACGCCGACGAGATTCATGGGGGATCCAAGGAAAAAGAAAATGTCGCCGGTGTGATCCGGGCGCGGAAGAGCCTGGGGAAAAAATACGGAAAAGTCTTTGTCCAGTTTGCCGAACCGATCTCGATCAAGTCATTTTTGGACGGCAAAGGGATCAAGCCGCAAGGCACCGTTGAATGCGCTTCACCCGCCCCTGTAACAAATTGTCGCGGCGCCGTAGAGGAATTCGCCTCCCTGATCACCTACAACATCAACAAAGCGTCGCTGGTCACCTCCACTTCGCTGATCGCCATGGCGCTTTTTTCCTATCCCCGAAAGGGAATTCCGGAGGCGGAAATTCTGGAGCGTACGCGCCATTTAAAACGGTATCTGGAATTCAAGGGGGCCAATCTTTCGGCCCTCCTGGGGCAAAAAGAACACTGGGCGATGCAGGAGGCCCTCCAAAAACTGGTTTCCGAACGGATGATCAACGTTCATCACGATTTTCGTGAACGTTTTTACACCGTCGACGCCGAAAAACGGATTGCGCTCGACTGCCAGAAAAACAATTCCATCCATTTTTTTGTCTCGCTGGTCTGTTTTTCCAAAATTTTGGCCCGGGCCAAAGCGACAACTCTCACGCTGGAGGAGGTTGAAAAACAATACGAAACGCTCAAAACCCTCCTCCGGCACGATTTCACCTTCAGCGAACGGGCCGCCTTAAGCGAACATCTGTTGAAGGTTGTCTCTTTTTACGAAAAGGAAAAACTCCTGCAATACGACGCGGACGCGCAAACAATCACGCGGATGCGGCCCGACGGGAACCCGGCCTTTGCGCTTTATGCCTCCCTGTTGGATAATTTCTTTGAATCTTATTATCTGACCCTCCTTTATTTGAAACATATCCCGTTTGAAAAGATCGATCGCAAAAAACTGGTGCCGTTGATTCTGGAAAAAGGAAAGGCCCTTTATCTGAAAGGGGATTTGAAATATCCGGAGACCCTCTCACGGTTTAATATCGAAAATGCCCTGGCTGTTTTTCGGGATATCGGATTGATCAAGGTCGGGGAAAACGGATTTTTAAGCAGAAACAACGACCGGGAATCAATCGACTGTTGGCGGGAGATTTTGGAAGGGCTGTTGGATAGCGAAAGTTATTCCGTTTCTTCCCCGGTGTTTTCCTCTGTTTCTTCTTCTTTGGTTTCTTCGTCGGCCTCTTCCTCTTCGGAAGTCGCTTCATCCACGCAGTCGGCTACAAGAAATTCATTCTCTTCGCAATCAACCGACTCTTCCTCCGAGACCTCCTCGTCGTCGGTTGAACCGCGAACGTAAGGAAGATCCTCCCCACCGCAGTTTGCGAAAACAAACGGAATGATGAAGTGGTAGAGAACAAGAAAAATGATCAAAAGAAGCTTCTTCATATAATAGTTATCGGCAGAAAGTAAAAAATGTTGCGTGTTTTTTTATGCCGTTATAATATATTGAAATTATTAATGAAATCTAAAGAAAAAAAGATTGCCTTGTTTGGGGGGTCATTCAACCCCCCCCATTTGGCTCACCGACAGGTAGTGGACTATTTGGCAAACCTCCCTGATTTTGACGAGGCATGGGTGGTCCCCACCTATGCCCACCCTTTTGTCAAGGAATTGATCCCCTGGGTTCATCGCAAGAGAATGGCCGAACTCCTCATTGCCGATTGCGGGCCCCGTGTCAAACTCTGCACTATCGAGGAAAAATTGGGGGCAAAACCTTCATACATGATCGACTCGGTACGGGCCTTGAAGAAAAAACATCCGGATCATGTTTTCAGCATTGTGGTGGGGAGCGATTGCCGGGATGATTTGCCGAAGTGGAAAAATTATCAGGAACTGAAAAAGGAGGCCGTCTTCTTTTTTGTTCCCCGGCCGGGATTTGAAGAATCGCCGTTTATGGATATATCCAGCACACAGATTCGTGGATTGATAAAAGAGAAAAAACCGGTTAAAAAATATCTTGCGCCGAAGGTGGCGGAGTATATTGAAAAGAACGGATTGTATGAATCACTCGATTAAAAAAATCTTCCTCGTCTTCAAACGATCCATTTTTCAAAAATATATCCAAACCGGCAGACATCCAAGGCTTACCCTTCTTCATCGCAAAAAGCATCCGCTGGCCAAACGGCTTTACGATGAACATGCCGTTCATTCACACACCATCGAAAAAATCAGGGAAGAGCTGAAAGGTCATGCAATCCGCTTCAAGTCGACCACGGCCCGCGCAATTCCACCGCTGGGGAGATACGACTTGATCATTACAGTGGGGGGGGACGGAACTTTCCTGCGCGCCTCCCACCATGTGACAAAACAGCCTCTTTTGGGAGTCAATTCTTCCCCGAAGGTGAGCGTTGGGGCCCTTTGTAGCGCCACCCTCAGGGAGTTTCCGAAAAAATTGCGGGCGATTCTAAACAACCGTTTCAGGACCCGGAGTTTGAACCGTCTCGAAATCCGGGTGAACGGAAAAAAATTACGGCACATGGCCATAAACGATGTTCTTTTTTGCAACACCTCCCCCGGCGGGACCAGCCGCTATCTGATCGATGTCGGCAATCGCCGGGAAGAACAGCGAAGCTCGGGGGTCTGGATTTCCACCGCCGCCGGCTCCACCGCCGCCATTCATGCATCGGGGGGGAAAAAGCTTCCCCACTTCTCAAAACAGATCCAGTATCTGGTACGGGAACCCTACCAGGGACGCCACGCCCCCTACCGCATCGTCAAGGGGATACTGCCCCCTGGGAGGGAGATAAAGTTCGTCAATCAAATGCTCCATGCCGCCCTTTATATCGACGGTCTTCAGGCGATTCACCCCCTCCATTTCGGGGATCGGGTCACCATTCAAAACTCCCCCCTGCCGCTGGCGGTTGTTGTGTAAATCCCCCTCCTCCCCTTTGTAAGGGGAGGCCGGGTGGGGTAGAGAGTTCACTCGGAATCTACCTCCCCCAACCCCTCCTTACAAAGGAGGGGAGA
>JACQOY010000148.1 GCA_016207765.1 Deltaproteobacteria bacterium
GAGATCAGTAAGACCGGAAAGACAATCATCCCTGATTTTTTAAGGGCGCAAATAAAAGCCGGTAACTGTCGGTGCGAGGCGGTCAACCCAAAGAAGACCTGTTGCCTGGGAGATATTGCAAAGGCAGTCAAAGAGATTCAAGGAGACTGTACCGGGAAAAAAGTGTCATTGAGGTGATGCCCTTAGTTTTTCAACCTTTTTGATCTGATCTGCAAATACGTTCGGATCTGCTGTTGGTAGGGCACAGAATCCCTGTTCACAGACAAAAGCGGTCGACCGGTCTCCCCAGGCCGATTTTTCTCTCACCAGTGGAACCAACTCAGCAAGGTCTTCCAGCTCTTTTCCCTCAGCGACGACAGAAAAAATACGGTTTGGAAGAAAATGTCTGCGAAAGACGCCCATCAGAGGGTCGGCATCATCGGGTTGCCCTTCAGGCGTGACAATGATAATCTCCTTCGGCTTATCGAGGCGAAAATCAAGCGCCAAGAGCATCTCGGAGAGTGCCGTCGGATTGGATTCAATGCGACCCGCAAAACCTTTGAGCGCCTTGTCAGCCCGTTTCCGGTAATTATCGTCGGTGGTGAATTCGTTTAAGCGATACAGATTCAAGAGGGCTATTGAATTGCCGGAGGGTTCGGCACCGTCGTAGTTTGGTTTTTCACGAGCGAGCAATTTTTCGTGCTCCAAACTCGTCATGAAAAAACCGCCGTTCTTTTTGTCTTCATAGTATTTGGCCAGGACTTGATCGAGTCCGATGGCTTTCTTCAGCCAGTCGGGATTCTGCGTCGCTTCATACACATCCAAAAGCCCTGCTGTTAAAAAGGCGTAGTCATCGAGATAGGCATTATACTTGGCGTGATTATCCTTGTAGCTCCGTAGCAAGCGACCCTCTTTGTAGAGTTTGTCAAAAATAAAATCTGCCGCCTTAACCGCACGCTCGGTATAACGGGGATCGTTCAAAATAAGTCCCGCTTGGGCATGGGCGGAGATCATCAATCCGTTCCAAGAGGTCAGAATCTTCTCATCTCGGATGGGTGGCGGGCGTTTGCTCCGTTCTTTGTAGAGCAGATCCTTCGATTCGGTGAGAAGAGTTCGCACTTTATCTTCGGAGAGTTTTAATTGCTTCACCACTTGTGAGACGGTGGTATGCGTATGCAGGATTGTGCGCCCCTCAAAATTCCCCTCCTTTTTGAGAATAAAATAGGCGCTCCAGACCTTCATTCGTTCGGTGCCGAGAACCTTCTTCAATTCATCTTCGGTCCAGGTAAAGAAGTAGCCTTCCTCACGGCGACCGCTTGGAATCGGACTATCCGCATCAGTCGCGGAATAAAAGGCACCTTCTGGCGAAGTCATATCCCTCTCAACATAACGAAGGATCTCCCGCACGATCCGTTCGTATTCCGCATCCCCGGTCACTTGGTAGGCTTCCAAATAGGCCATCGTGAGTAGCGCATTGTCGTAGAGCATCTTCTCGAAGTGAGGAACGAGCCAGTGCTTGTCGGTTGCGTAGCGATGAAACCCGCCTCCGACATGGTCATAGATGCCGCCGGAGGCCATCTTGGTCAGTGTCGTGGTCGCGATTTCTAAAATTTTTTGATCCCCTGTTCGCCGATAATATCGGAGCAGAAAACGGATGGGGGTCTGGCTTGGAAACTTAGGGGCGGTGTTCAAACCGCCGTCTTTTTCATCGAAGCGGTTTTTGTAAACAGAAACGACGTCATGAAAAACCTGCGCGTCGGGAATCCGGTTTCCGGTTTCTTCCGGGGAGAGGTTCTCATGAATCGCCTTGACGAGTTGATTCGATGAAGCCGCGACTTTGTCGGGTTCTTGCCGGTAAGCCTCTTTCAATCGCTTCAGCAAGGTCAAGAATCCGGTTTTCGCTCCTCTGTCTCCGTCTCTGGCCGGGAAATAAGTCCCACCGAAATAGGGTTTGCGATCCGGCGTGAGCCTGACGGTCATCGGCCAACCACCGCCGCCGGTCATTGCCTGAACGGCGCTCATATAAATGGCATCAACATCGGGCCGTTCCTCCCGGTCGACCTTGATGGCGATATAGTTTTCGTTCAGGGTCCGCGCAATCTCTTCATCCTCGAAGGACTCTTCCTCCATGACATGACACCAGAGACAGGTGGAATAGCCGACGCTGATCAACAC
>JACQOY010000150.1 GCA_016207765.1 Deltaproteobacteria bacterium
ACCTCCCCCAACCCCTCCTTACAAAGGAGGGGAGATTTTAAAATGAGAAAATTCTCATTTTGAAAAGGGGGGGGGTGCCATTTATTTGACTTTTTCGTTCTTTTTCAAGCATTCCCCTTCAAAACCCCTGCCTGTATTTTATTAACTAGCTAATATTAAATGGTTTATTTTATATCCAATGGCTGTGAATCTTGGCCCTAAAATTGCTACAGCAATAGGCTATTATAGACCACTGGGTCCTTGAGAAATGGGCACAAAACGATATAATAATTATGTGACGTTTAAAAAATTACTTTTTCTGGCATTCCTTATCGGGGCCTTCATGCCGGGGCTTGTCTTTGCCCAGACACCCTTCTTTCCTCCCTATGAGATCGAGCTGATCCCGGGGATTACCTCTTTCGATTGTGGTTACGCCAAACGAAGTATCATCAACGGTAATCGGGCGGGGCTTCTTCTCTGCTTTGGACTCATCGGCAATCGCCCTTCCACCCCTCCCGCCGGCGAAACGGGGGTGGTTTTTCATTCTGAAAAATTTTTGCAACCGAACGGGATCACGGCCAGCCAACTCGCCCTTGTCGGAGGATCGACGATTTCGAGCATTCAGGGAAATTCCCGCCTCACCAATGTCCTTGTCGATTCCTTTGACGACCAAGATGTAAAGCCGGATGTCGCTTATTTTAATTTTAATAATCCCCTCGCTCCCGGCTCCCCCGATGTTTTATACTTCGCGCGTCTTCAGGCGCTTTTGACCAAATCGGACTCGCTGACAGCGCCGGATTATCCGTTCATCACGAATGTTCATCTTCTCGCCGGCCTGCTCAAAGCGCCCCCCCCGCCGGCAATCGGTGTGAGCGGGGCCGGGAAGGGGGACTGCAACAATGACGGGCGCACCGACGTGATTGTCCCCGTCATTGAAACAACCCCCGCCGCCACGAATGTGACTGTTCTCTCGTTCATCCAAAAGGGAAAAGGGGGCTTTTTTGAGCCCCAGCGGTTTCAAATCAATTTCACCGATCCCGACGGGAGCGGGCCTTTAAGCCCCAAGAAATTTGCCCATGGAATGGTTCGCATCGCCGATATTGATGGCGATGGCATCGCCGATTATGCCCTTTTGCTTGTCCGGGGAGAGTTGTCCGTTGAGAACGCCGGCAAAGGAGAACTCTATCTCTTCTACGGCAACGACAATACAACCGGACTATGCACTGTGGACCTTTCCCCCACGCCGACACCGGTGGCCAACTTTGTAGCCGGAACCAACCCGGCCGGTCTGGCCGCGGCCGATTTCGATAATGACGGCCTGAAAGATTTTGCCGTCCTCTTGAAGGGGAATGGGGGAGTAGCCCCCAAGGGGGTGCTGATTCTTTACAACGACGGCGTGGCGCCGCTCACCATCGGCCCCCTCCTTGTCCGCACGGGCACTCAGCCAACCGTGAACCCGGAAGGGCTTGGTGTCGGGGATTTCGACGATGACGGCAGACCCGATATCGTCTTTGGCGACTCTGCGTTTCCCCGTTTTTATCATGTGAGAAATCGGATTGGATTGCCGGCGGGTGGAAACGACTTCGGCCAAGTGAATGTGGTGACCATCGGAAACCCGGTGGAGGACATTAAATTCAGGGATGCCGATTTCTGCTATGGAGATGACGTCTTGGTCCTTGAAAGGGATGGAGGTGGAGAGACAACATTGAGCGTTCACACGGCGGCACGGCCACCGGTTAGTCTGACAGTGAAACCGGGGCCGGGACCGGGGAACAAAGTCAGGATTACGGCAGACAAGCCGTTGTTCTTCAACGCGGGCCTGACAAACAGATCGAAGGTGGATCCGTTGTTCAAGTGGACCGTCATCGAGGCCCCCCCCGACTCGGCGCCCCGGATTCTCAATCACCTTGCCGCGAATGCCACCTTCACGACGTCAAAACCGGGCGATTATAAAGTCAAACTGTCAGTCGGTTTCATGCCCGGTTTTAAAAAATACGGCAAGACCGACTTCAATTGCCCCGGCACCCCCATAACCCAGGAAATGACCATTCAGGTCGACCCGGCCGAAGAGGGGCTTGATGAAGCGGAAGACGAACCATCTCCTGTTTTCAGCCCCGACCAGATCGTGACCCCGGGGGGAAGGGCCTGTTTCATGTGCGGTGCGCCGACAAGCGGCGTGCATCAATGTATGGCTGAACTGGCCGATGGCCCCGATGTGGAGATCGAATGTTCCGACAAAGGGCCCTATTGCTGTTTCGATATTCCTCCGGAAGAGCCGGAGGAGGGGGTTATCACCCTGACGGTGTCTGCCCTCGATGTTGCCGGGGACATGATTGTTTCCTCCCTCCACAAGGGCTTGAGCTTCGATGAAACCGAGGAAGAGGAGGAGGAAGAAGAGGAAAGCACCTCAGACAGCTCGCAGACGATGACCTTCCTCGTATCGGACGACGCCCCGATTTCGGAGGTCACGGCGACAATCACCGGAGTCACCGAAACGGTCACCGCCGGCGGTGTTGCCAGTTATGCCCTGACGGGCGAATGCACAACAACTCTCGAAGGGGCAACCACCACCGCCTACTGGTATGCCGAAGATCCGGATGATCTTGAAATTTCAGACACGATGGCCTCGGAGACCTCCTACGTCAAATATCTCTCCGGCGAAACGGAACTCACGTTGGTCTGTATCGCCACGGATGACGATTCCGGAGCAACTCTGGTAAGCACCCCCGTTTCGGCTGTCGTCACGGGGCAGACAACGGATGAAGAATTTTCCGCGGGCAATGCCTTGGGAGGAGGATGCTCTCTTGTGAGATAAGGATGACATGATGGCAAAAACTCGACATTTCATTTTTATCGCCGTGATCGGTTTTTCATTTTTGGCGGCCCCTTTTACCTTCGGGTCTTCCGGCGGAAACGCCGGCGGGGAAGGAATTCTCTCGAGCCTCTCTTTCGGCGGATGCGGCGGGGGCTTCGGTTTTCAGAGCGATACCTTCAGTAGTGGACTGAGCGCGGAAGAAGAGCAGGAAGCGGGGGGGGAATCGGGAACCACGGGAGGAGAGTTTTCCGACGGCCCCATCGACATCCCTGTCTCGATCGCCAAGGGGATTGAAGGCCCCGACGCGACGTTGACGGAGGGGATAAACGGCGGCTTTGGGGGTTCAAGCCTAAGGAAGGTAAAATATGCAACAACCACCGAAGAGTCACTGAAAATTCATGGGGCGCCTGGGGCGGTTGAACCGGAGGCCTATGTGCTGGCGGCCAATACCGAAGATACAAGCCAAACCGTTGTCACCCAAGCGGATGAAAACGGCGAATTTACACTCAACGTCGGGGACATCGCATCCATGGGAGATGTCATTTCGGTCCAGGTCATTATCGACCCGGAAAGTCCCTCTGTGGGGAGCTACGCGATTTATGTCACCATCCGGGAAAACACCGGTTCCTTCACCTCTTTTTCCACGGCGATCACCAATACTTCCGACAACCTCGATGAAGACACCAGCTTTGCCTTGAACTCGGTGACCGGTAATTCGGGGGACGTGACTTTTACAACGATCGATGCGGACGGAAACCAAACCCTGGGAAACATGCGGATCCGAGGAGGTTTTCCCGAAATTCTGTCGGTCGATTCTGATGTGCAGACATACAATGACCAGAGGTGGCTCACAACCGGCCCTTTCGCCGGCAATTTCATTTATACGGCCGATGACCTGACCATCCGTCGAATTGACCCGGCAACCGAAACGGAAACGATGGTCGAACCGCTGACAGCGGGGGTATTGACCCGCGAAGTCGTGGTCTGCAAGAACGGCAACACCATCCTGCTACTCGAAACAAGAGATAATGGGACGGGCAAGGTCATATGGAGAAATCTGGACGATTACATGAACGGAGCCATGCTTTATGACCAACTGGGCGCCACACCGCTTTCGGCGGACTGCTCTTACGATTCGATGAAAGCGGTTCTCTTTGTGGAGGAACCGGCATCCAATGTGGCCTACCTCATGAACATGGCTGATCCTGAGCGTCTCCCGGCGCCGCCACCGCCGCTGGTTCTTCTGTTTCAAACCACCCGTCCTTTTCTGGATCCGATCATGCGGCGGGACGATTCCGGGTTTGTCTATTCCGTCGAGGAAAACGGGGGATTTCGGCAACTTCATTTGTATAACCTGGACACAAGGGAGGACATGGCGCTTACGACGGATGAATACGAACACGTCTCCCCAACCATCCCGCTCAGCAATGAAATGGTTGTTTACGAAAAGCAACTTTCGGAAGGGGCCCAGCTTTTCGCCAATTTTTTTGAAGTCGGGTCGGATGTTCAGTTGACCTTTGGGGAGCCCCATCTCCAGCCGGTGGCATCGGACCTGCAGGAGGTTATCACCTGTCAGCACAGGGTCGAGGGAATTCCCCAGGTGACCGTCATCCCGCTTGATTTTTTTGATTTATAATTTCAATTCATGCAATATCTCCGCCGCCGTCTCCTCGATGGCTTTCCCCGTCACATCAATCACCGGCATTTCACCCAGCGTGCGAAAAATTTCCCGTGCGTAACTCAGCTCCTCGGAAATGTGTTCCATCTGGGCGTAATGTTCGGTTTCCGGGCGTCCCATCTTCTTCAAGCGCGTGGAGCGCATCCCAGCCAGCTT
Organism: Deltaproteobacteria bacterium; assembly: GCA_016207765.1. Taxonomy (GTDB): domain Bacteria; phylum UBA10199; class UBA10199; order UBA10199; family SBBF01; genus JACQOY01. The sequence continues at coordinate 4,629 of JACQOY010000150.1, forward strand.
GTCGGGAGAAATGATCAATCCCACCAGTTTTTTCGAATCAACGTCAAAAATCTGGGCGGGAAGCGGTATCCCTTTCACGATGGGGATGTTGGCGCAACGGTAGCCGTTAAAGGCCAGATAAATGGAAAGCGGCGTCTTGGAGGTTCGGGAAATGCCCAAGATGACAATATCGGCGGAATGCAATGTCTCCAGCCCCAGTCCGTCGTCGTGACGAACGGCAAAATCAACCGCCTCCGTTCTTTTGTAGTAATCGCGCGTGATTTTGTATTGCAGGCCCGGCTCATCGGAAGGGAGGGTGTGAAAATAGTGGGAAAGCATATCCAGCACCGGCCCCATGATATCCATCGCCACAACACCTTCCCTTTTGGCCTCAGCCAAAACCTTGCGCCGAACATCGTGCGCAACCATCGTGAACAAAATAACTCCCCTGGCCTTTTTCGCCTCGGCCACAACGCGGCGGATTTCCTTGTCCGTCGAGACACGGGGACGCCGGACCACCTTGACCCTGATATTGGGAAACTGGCCGACGGCTGATGTGGCCAGATTATTGGCCAACTCCCCCGTTGCATCGGAGACCGTGTAGATGTGAAAGGCCTTTTTCATTTGATGAGTTTGACGGGGCTTTGTGTTTCGAGAATCGATTCGGTTTCGTGGATTTTCTCCAAGCGCTCTTGATAGCGGTTGAGCCGGATTGAAGATTCTTCGTAACTGCTTCTCATATTGCGCATGTGCGTGCCGACCTTGTCGAAATCCTCGCGAAATTTGATGATATCGACGGCGAGATGCCTGATTTGTGCGATAATCTCGTGGATGTTTTTCTGCATCCGTTCGCCGCGAAGCGCATACATCATCGCGCCGAGATAGGCGTAAAAGCTGTTGGGACTGACCGCGATGACTTTCTTTTTTTGCGCATACTCCTGAAGCGACTGCTCGGCCCCCAGATCGTCATCGCGGATGATTACCTCATAAAAAACGTTCTCCGCCGGAATATACATGAACGCAAAATCGAACGTCCCCTCTTCGGACCGGATGTATTTGCGGGCGATGGCGTCAACATGCTTTTTCACATCGGCAATAAACTGCTTTTTGAGCGGCAGACGCTCTTCGTCGGAGGCCGCCTGTGTCAGACGATTGAAGTTTTCGAGGGGAAATTTCGAGTCGATGGACAAAAGACGCTCGCCGATGCGGATGATTGCATCGACCTGTTCATTGTTCTTGAAGCGGTATTGAAGGTCGAAACGGTCGCGCGGGAGCATTTCCGCCAAAAGGTCGGCCAGAAAAAATTCCCCCAGAGACCCCCTTGCCTTGGGACGCTTCAAAATTTCCTGAAGCGAACTGATATCCTTCCCCACATTGTAGATTTTCTGGTTGGCCTCGTCGAGTTTTCCCAGTTTGTTCTGCAAATCCCCGAAAACCTTCGCCGCGTTGTCAAGCCTCTGCCCGATCTGTTTGTTCGCTTCCTGACCCATCTGGGCGGTTTGATTGAGCCGTTCGTCCAATTGTTTGGTCAGAAGGGCCACTTGCTGTTGAAGAATCTGCGTGTTGCCGTCGAGGCTGATACGGAGCTGGTTTTGGAGGGCGTCGATCCGTTCTTGAAACGGTTGGGACACTGTCCCTTGCAGACGGGACTGATGCAGGATAAGATAGATAATGACGCCGAAGGAAATCACGGCAAACACGATGATAATGGCGGCAAGCCCCGTCGGCATGGGAGTTTTATAGCAGACAAA
>JACQOY010000145.1 GCA_016207765.1 Deltaproteobacteria bacterium
AAAATGCCGCCGCCGATGCCGGTTAGGCCCGAGAGGAAGCCGAGGGGGGCACCGATAATCAGACCCCATGTAGGGGCGTCCGCCTTGGGCGGACGCCCATGATTGGCGTCAATTTCGGTATTAAAAAAGAATAAAAGCCTCAATCCAGCGCCCATCAACGATATGCCGAGAAGGATCAAAAACAAATTCTTGCCGACGGGCATGCTTCCCCCCAAATATGCCATGGGGACCGATGCGATGGCAAAGGGGAGGGCGACTTTCAGCGGGAGATGACAGTTTCTTATATAATGATAAAGGCCTCCAGTGACAACAACGAGATTGCAGATCAGTGCCACCTTGGGGATAGACAGATAGGGAAGGTTAAAAAGAACAAGCAAGGCCAGATAGGTCGAACCGCCGCCGAAACCGACGCTCGCGTAGATCAGCGCGGTCAGGAAAAAAAGCGGCACAAGATAAAAAATATTTTCCATCTTCTTCACTCCTCACTCATTACTCCGTACTTCAATGTCCCCCTCCCCCCATCATCTTGTAGCTGTGCAGTACAGCCGGAAAAATCGCATCGAGCGATTCCGTCGTCCCCCGCGATGATCCCGGCAGGTTGACGATGACGGTATTTCCCTTTAGGCCCGCCAGGCCCCGTGAAAGCATGGCGTAGGGGGTTCTTTTTTGGCCGAACTGCCGCATTGCCTCTGCGATACCGGGCGCCTCGCGATCGATCACTTCGCGCGTTGCCTCGACCGTCACGTCTCGCGGCCCAAATCCGGTGCCGCCGGTGGTGACAATGAGGTGGAATCCTTTTTCCGAGAGCGCGAGGAGTTCTTTTTTGATCTGTTCTTTTTCATCCGGCAAGACGACATATTGGATCTCGGCGATTCCCAGTTTTGCCAGCCGTTCCCGGATGATTTTGCCCGATTTGTCCTCCCGCGTCCCTTTGGCGGTGCCATCCGAGGTGACAACCACCGCGGCCCGAAGATCTTTGGGAATTTTTTCCTGAAAATCCGATTTGCCGCCGCTCTTTTCGATCAGCCGCGTCGTGATGATTTCCATCTCCTTGTCGATCGGTTTGCACATATCGTAAATCGTGAGCGCCGCAATGGTGACGGCGGTGAGCGCCTCCATCTCGACGCCCGTTTTCCAGATGGTCTTGACCGTTGCACGGATACGGATGCCTGACTCCTCCCCTTTGGACCCTAATGGGCTACTTCGTTGAGGGGAGGTTGGGTGGGGTAGACCCCCGTTGTCTACCTCCCCCGCCCCCTCCTTACAAAGGAGGGGAGGGTTCTTTTCAAGAAACTCAAAGTCAATTCTTACCCCATCCAACGGCAGAGGGTGGCAGTAAGGGATCAGCTCCGGCGTCTTTTTGGCGGCCAAGACACCCGCAGTGCGGGCCAGCTCCAGGACATCCCCTTTGGGCGTTGTTTTTTCCTTCACCCTTTTGAGGGTCTCCAAGCTCATCGTGATGACGCTTTCCGCCACGGCGGTCCGAAATGTCTCAATTTTGTTATCGGTGAAAAACATGGTTTATCCTCCCAGACTCCGAATCTTCGGAAGTTCCTCGTATTTGTTTTTTTCCAAGAATTCCCCATGCCCCTTCGGCTTGAGCCAGGCGGTTTCACGGATCAATCGCGCGATTTCTTCATCGGGGGAGCCTTTTCTCATGGGTGTCCGCAGGTCGGTTTCCATGAGTGAAAAAAGGCAGGGATGGAAACCGCCGGTGGAGGTGAGCCTTAGCCGGGTGCAAGAATCGCAGAACGGTTCGGTCATGGAGGCGATAAATCCAATGCGGCCAAGGCCGCTGTTCAGGGTGTACGTTTCCGCCACTTGGCCGTTTCGGGGAAGGGGATGCAGGTCAAATTCCTCCCTAATCCATTCGCGGATGAGGGCGATCGGTTTTGTCTGTTCCAGCTTCCAGCCGGTGCCACAAAGAGGCATGAATTCCAGAAAACGGACCTCCACCGGTTTCTCACGGGTCATTCTGCAAAAGGCGATGACTTCTTCTTTCGTCAAACTGTCCAAAACGACGACGTTTATTTTCACCTTGAGCCCCGCCTTCAGGGCCTGTCCGATCCCCTCCAAGACAACGGGAAATTCATCTCTTAAAGTGATGCGTGAAAAGCGTTCCGGATCGAGGCTGTCGAGGCTGACATTCACGCTCGCCAAACCCGCTTCTTTAAGGGGTTGAGCCAGCGGGGCCAAAAGGGAGCCGTTGGTTGTCAGGCCGAGTTCATTGAGTCCGTCGATATGCGAGAGGGCGGCCACAAGGGCGACTATCTTGTGCCTCAAGAGCGGCTCCCCCCCGGTCAGACGGATTTTGTTGATTCCCAGCGAGACAAAGATCCGGGCCAAGCGTTCAAACTCGTCGATTCTCAAAACCTCGGCGCGCGGGAGAAGAGAAATTCCTTCCGGAGGCATGCAGTAGACACAACGAAAATTGCACCGGTCGGTGAGGGAAATACGAAGATAATGAAGAGAACGGCCAAATTGGTCGGTTAGGCGTTCCATTGATTCCCCTTTCCAATTTGCGCCGGTTTGTAGGGGCGCACGTTTGTGCGCCCCTACGTCCGGCGGTCGGGAGGCTGTGCCGTTTCCGGCACAGCCCATCGGCCGGCTTTTCATCAGTTGACCAAGGAGGATCGCCTGTTAGAAACGCCGGCTCGAGGAATTTGCAACAGTTACAAAGGTAGTTGGGGGGGAAAAAAGCCGCTATGCGGTATATCAGATCGAAAGATGATTCAAATCATACCAAGCCGATCATTAAATAGACATTAAAGTCGGCTGGTACTATCAGAAACAAAGGGAATTCGATGATCAGACGTCATTATATTTTGTTTCTGATTAGTGTCAAATCAATCAGCCAGGTTGGCTGTTTCGGTCAGGCGGGGGAGGTCCAAAAGGGTGATTTCACGTCCGGCGACGGTGATGAGATTGTCCTGTTTGAATTCGCTGATCAAGCGGATGACCGATTCTTGCGTGGTGCCGATCAGCTCGGCAATCTCCTCGCGGGTCAGGGTGATATTCAGTTTGACCCCTTTTTTGGTCTTTTCGCCGTATTTGTTCTTGAAGACCAGAAAAAGTTCTGCGAGGCGTTCCCGGATATTCTTGTGGACCATGTTGGCGATCTGACGTTCGGCCCTTCCCAGGTCGGTGGCCAAAAGGGTCATGACATTGAAGGCGGTGGTGGGGTGTGAGCCCAGAATTTGGAAAAAGGTTTTTTTATCGACAAAACAGATCTCCGATTCCTCCAAGGTTTCGGCTGATGAAGTATAGGGTTGCCCGGCCAAAAGACAGCGATACCCCATGATATCGCCGGGGCCTGCCAGCCGCACAATCTGCTGATGGCCGTCGGCGTCCATTTTGTAAATTTTAATCTTCCCCGCACTGACGCAATAAAGCCCGTAGGGCTGATTTCCCTCATAGAAAATGACCTGATGAGACTTGTAATGATTCGTCGTTTTTGCGGAATCGATTTCGTGCAAATGGTCCGCAGAGAGGTCGCAAAAGACGCTTTTCCCCCGAGTGGAACAGGTTTTGCAATGGATGGGGACCGGTTTGGTCATTGTTTTCAACCTTAAAATGAATGGCCCTGTTCCGTCAACCATTCGATTAACTCATGGTGAAGGAGTCCGTCGGGGGATAATCGGGGTCAAACTGATCCAGATCAGCTTGAAAACTGACGCCGCTCATTTTTGTTCTCAGAAGGATCAAGTACACAGAAAGTGGGAGTATGTATGCAATCATCCCATTGTTGTCGACCCAGTCCCAAACAGGAGAAGGTGTATAGCCGTCTTCACGAGTCGCTGGACCGTCTGATCCGGGAGGGAAATGCGGTTCATTACCGCAAAGGGCAGGTCATTTTCTACGAAGGACATCACCCCTGCGGTTTTTACCTCTTGAAAGAAGGAAGGGTCAGTTTGAAGGAATCAACAGCCGGATCCAGGCCGAAAATGCACCCGACGGAGGACAAGCTTTTGGGGTTGGTACATCTCCTCTCTGAAACGCCGTACTGTTCCACCTGCACGGCGGAAGAAGATGTGGACATTATTTTCGTTCCCAAGACGATTGTTCTCCAATATCTGGATGAAAACAAGTAAAGGAGGGTCCATGCAAATCGGGATTCCTTTTGCGCGGTTCGGCATGCTTACCGCCGGCGAGGAAAACACAAAAGTCCGTCTTTTGTACTTCAAGATTTTAAATGCCCTGTTCGTTTCGTTTTTCGGCGGTAGACCGCATGTGGGGGCGGTTACCGCGGTTCTGAAGCCGAATTCGCGGGAGTATGCAAAGACGGTGAAACTGCCGGGGCACCGTGACGATGTGGTCACGCGCAAGGCCGGTTCGATCTTGTCCCAAAGAATTCCTGGCCCGGTGGTGGCGACGGCGGGGATCCACTACGACAACGCCACCCCTCTGCAGATCCGCGCCATCGTCAAAAACAGCGAACTCTTGAGCCGGCAATTGCTGAGCGTTCTACGGAAGGGTTAATCCTAGCCTAAAATTCCAAGAAAACATATAATCACCCCTTTTCTGTCACGATCAAGGAGGATCCTATGACAAGAATGGGTTTGTCTGTTTTTTTGTCTTTGGGAATTTTTGCTTCGGCGTGTCAACAACCGATGCCGGATACCGGCGGATCGGCCAAGGGAGATTTTGGCTCCCCCAGAGGCGATCCGATTGAGGCGGTTCTGACACAGGCGCCGGAATTGCCGCCACCGACCAAGAGGGATTATCCCGCAAAAGTGGTGGTTCATCTTGAGGTAAAAGAGGTTGTTCTTCCGATTGCCGATGGGGTCGACTACACCTTTTGGACGTTTGGCGGCCAGGTGCCGGGTAAATTCATTCGTGTCCGCCAGGGAGATACGGTCGAACTCCATCTGCAAAACCATCCCGACAACAAGATGCCGCACAATATTGATTTGCATGCGGTAACCGGCCCAGGGGGAGGCGCCACCAGCACCTTTACGGCGCCGGGGCACGAATCGCAATTTACCTTCAAGGCCTTAAATCAGGGGCTTTTTGTCTACCACTGCGCCACCGCCCCAGTGGGGATGCATATTGCCAACGGGATGTACGGCCTGATTTTTGTCGAGCCGCCTGAGGGATTGCCCCCCGTCGACCACGAATACTATGTCATGCAGGGTGATTTTTACACGGTTGGAAAATACCGGGCAAAAGGGCTTCAACCCTTCGATATGCAGAAGGCCATCGAGGAAAACGCGACTTACGTGGTTTTTAACGGCTCCGAAGATTCGCTGGTGGGGGAGAAGGCGCTAAAGGCCAAGGTTGGGGAAACCATCCGTCTTTTTATCGGCAACGGCGGACCCAATTTGGTCAGCAGTTTTCATGTCATCGGCGAGATTTTCGACAGGGTCTATCAGGAAGGGGGGACACGATACCAGGAAAATGTCCAGACAACGCTTGTCCCCGCCGGCGGCTCCGCGATTGTGGAATACAAGATCGAAGTTCCGGGCACTTACATTCTGGTTGATCATTCGATCTTTCGGGCATTCAACAAAGGGGCGCTGGGGATGATGAAGGTGGAGGGAGAAGAGCGCAAAGATATTTATTCGGGCAAGGAGGTCGATTCGGATTATCTCGCCGACAAGGCGGCGCCGTCGCAGGCCGTTGCCAAGGCGGCGGAAAAAATGAAGGAAGGGGAGTTGACGGGGGACCTGCAGATTGCCGCCGGAAAAACGCTTTTTCAGGGGACCTGTTCCACTTGTCATCAGGCAAATGGCGAGGGCATTGAAGGAGTTTTTCCACCGTTGGCGAAATCGGATTTTCTCATGGCGGACAAGGGACGTTCGATCGAAATAGTTCTGAACGGCCTTGAGGGGTCGGTCGTTGTAAACGGCAAGCCCTATCATTCCGTCATGCCTCCGATGAGCCAGTTGAATGATGATGAGATTGCGAACATTCTTACCTATGTGAGAAACTCATGGGGAAACCAGGGAGAGGTTGTCAGCCCGGCCGAGGTGCAGGCCGTTCGTGAAAAAACGGCGCGGCCGCCGGGGGCGGCGAAGTAGGCGATGAAAAGGGTTGTTTTTTTCATTGCGATGATCGGTGTCTGTATCGTCGCGGAAGCGGAAGTATCCCCGCCCAACATGTCAAGGGTCGGGCCGGGGCCATACCGGCCCCTTTATCCCCCCACGGACAAGGAAAAGGAAATCGCGGTGGACGCGTTTTTCCTCGACCGCCGTCCGGTGACCAACACCGAGTTTCTGGCCTTCGTCAGGGAAAATGCCAAATGGCGGCGGGACAAGATTTCGGGGCTATTCGCCGATGAACGGTATCTTTCTCATTGGACCGGTTCTCTGGATTTGGGACCGGGTGCCGATGCCGAACAGCCGGTGACTTTTGTCAGCTGGTTTGCCGCCAAGGCCTATTGTGAGTCGCGCGGTGGCCGCCTGCCTTACGAAGCTGAATGGGAACTGGCCGCCGCCGCAAATGAATCAAGCGCCGATGCGAAAGACGATCCGGTCTGGCAGAGGCGGATACTCGACTGGTATTCAAAACCGGCGGGTAGACCGTTGGGCAAGGTGGGGCGGTCTGTTCCCAACTATTGGGGTGTTTTTGATTTGCACGGATTGATCTGGGAATGGGTGTACGACTACAATGCCGCGCTTGTCGGCGGGGATAATCGCGAACAGGGAGGAACCGAAAAACTCCGTTTTTGCGGGACGGGGGCGCTCAAGGCTTCCGATAAAAACAAATATGCCGATTTCATGAGGATTGCTTTTCGGAGTTCATTGGAGGCCCGATACACGGTTGGGCACTTGGGTTTTCGTTGCGCGCGGGATTTGGAGGACAAATGACAAAAAAGTTGTTTTTTCTGTTGATGTTCGCAGTAGGGGCGCAATTTACCCCATTAAGAGGGGCCGCTCTTCAACGAAGTAGCCCCCTTGCGGGGTATGCGGTTGCGCCCACGATTTCGGGTGCCATGCCCCAAGGAGGGGCCACTTCGTGGAATGGCGCCCCTGCAAGCATCTACGCAGGGGGATGGGAACTGACTGATCAGGATGGCACGAAAACACCGCTGGATGTTTTTAAGGGAAGTCCGGTTATTATCACGATGTTTTATTCTTCCTGTCCGTATAGTTGTCCTCTCCTGATCGAAAGCATCAAGAATAAAATCGAAAAGAAGACGTCCCCATCGGTCAGAAAAAACCTGCGAGTTCTCCTCATTACATTCGATCCCACCCGTGACACACCGGAAAAATTGAAAAAACTTGCCTCTGAAAAATCGATCGATCTCACCCGCTGGAAACTGCTCACGGCCAAGGAAGACGTCGTCCGCGATATTGCCGCTGTTCTTCAAGTGAAGTATCGCCCGCTTCCCGGCGGCGATTTCAGTCATTCCTCCATTATCGCCCTGCTCAATCCAGATGGGGTCATTACCGCCCGTGTGGACGGGTTAAACCAGCCCTTTGAGCCGATCGTCGAAAAACTGGTTATTACCGGAAGGTAAGGCTTTAATTGCGGTAAAAATTATTATATTGGCAATCACCGCCGTTTCCCCTATTAAGCATACTATCACCCATGACACGCACACAGACCATTTCCGTTGATTTTCGTCAGGCAAGCCTGTCGATGCGGGAACACTTGGACCGGCTGAGGGAGGATGTTTCCGCCCTTCACTTGAGTTCCATCGATCTGTTTCATAACCTGAAGCAAAAGCTGTTGAGTTCGTGGAAAAACCGGGAACAGGTCATCAGGGAATACAAGCTTTCCCTGCAGGCGATGCCCAAGGAATTGAGAAGGCGTAGCCTTGTCTCCAAGTTATCGAGGGACCTCGAAGATTTTGAGGCCGATATGAAGCGCTATCTGTCCGAGATCAGGGAATCATCCTTTCAGGATTTTCGAAAATCTTTTCATCGTCGAATAGACGAAATGGCCGATCGTGTGGCCGGTCTGGAAAGGCATCCGCTTGTCCAGAAATTCTTAAGGGGCGAAGCAGTTCTGGCAAGCCGGAAAAACATCCAATGGAGACGAAAACTTGCCCATGCCTTCAACGGAATTTTTTTCATCTACCTGTTTGTTTATTCCGGCCTGCCTAAGGCGATCATTTGGACTTTGGCCGGAGGATTCATTGTATGGGCCCTTTCGCTGGAAACGGCCCGGCATATCAACCCCAAAATTAATCGATGGGTTTGCCGTTGGTTTGCGCCGATCATGCGGGAGCGGGAGAAAACAAGCATCAATTCGGCCATCTTTTATATTGTTTCGATGGCGGTTGTTTACTTCACCTGTCCGATCGAGGTAAGCCAGTTGACCATGCTTTTTATCGCCATTGGGGACCCCGTGGCGGGGATTGTGGGGGTTACCTGGGGCAAAACAAAAATCACCTCGCATGTGAGTGTGGAAGGGTCTTTGGCCTGCTTTGCCGCATGCGCCGGTCTGGCGGCCATTTGCGCGGGGTTTCTCTTTGAGAAAACCCTCCCTTTGCCATCCCTTGTCCTCTTTTCGGGTTTGAGCGGAATTGTCGGGGCCTTTGCCGAGGCCTCTTTCAAAAGGCTCGACGATAATCTTGTCATGCCCCTCCTGTCTGCCCCCGCCCTGTGGGGTTTGATGAAATTTTTTTCCCTTCTTTAAAGTAAACCCGTTCCGCATTGTCTCGGCTGATTTTTTGGGCAAGGTCGGCAGGGAGCTGGGAGAGAAAGTTCCAGCTGGCACTTGCATCGTTTTTTAGCTGTCCCTGCAGTTCCGATTTGGCGGAAAACTGGTCGGTTCCGATCATAAACCGGTCGGGGAACTCCTCAAGCAGTTTTTTCCATTCGGGACGGATCGTCCCCTTCTCATCCACCGCGCGGGCCGGATGACCGGGTCGTCCCTCCTTCTGTTCCGGTATGGCAATGGCCATATAAAGGTTGGAATGTGTATTCAACAGCCGGCGCAAAAGATCGACAACCGACCCGCTGACGCCCGGCTCCCCTCTCCCAATATGTTGCCAGACAATTTTTGCGCTCCGGTTATGGGTCAGAAGCCTTTCAAACGCCGTGATATTCTCTTTTATCGTTGCAGGATTCGCCCTGTTTTGTTTCAGCCTTTCGGGAAGCGGCATGTCGGCCTCAATGGCCGTCATGTGCAAATCGATCGGGATATTTGAACGGGCGGCGATGTCGGCCAAAAGGAGAAAAAGAGGGTGATCGGGCGAGACCTCTTCGAAAGGGTGCCCCTCCCCCAGGGAAAAGTGAAGGGCGGTCATCTCGCCAAAAACCTTGATGCCCAGCCCGGCCAGACGGTTGGCCTCGGCTGTAAATTGCGCCGTGACTTCATCGGTAACCGTTTTGTCTTTGTACTCCTGAATTGTCGAGTTGAGAGTACTCCCCCCCAGCCCCACGTAGAGACGACCCGGATATTTTTTGGCGATCCGGATGAGCTCAGAGGCCAAGGAGCTGTCCCTGTTTTCCGGCGACATCGGCGGTGGCATGATGATGGACTTTTCGACCCCATACTGGTCCATGCGGGAGATCAGGCTTGCCGCGGCACCATCGTAATCAGTCTTTCCCTGTCTCGTTTCCGAAGCGCCCGAACGACCCCCGGGTCTTTTTCGAAAAGATCCGTCCGGCAGACCCCGCCGCGGCGGTCCATAAGAAAAAAGGTCCGCAAACTGTGGAACCTCACCGCCGCCGGCCCGCATGGAAGGAGGAACTCCCCGCCCCAGAAGATGGGTGTGGACATCGATATAACCCTTCGAGGCCGAGGCGGATAAACTGCGGGAAGCCCCGGGCCAAATCGACGCCGCCAAGACGGCAATTGACATAACGATAACGACGATGGCAATTTTTCTTCGCATAACCATGATTTATATGGTAACCACAGCACCGTCAATGAAACTCCTTCTCATCAATCCAAAATTCCCGGAAAGCTTCTGGAGCTTTACCTGGGCGATGGACGCCGTGGTGCGCAATAAGAAGGCGGTCAATTCACCGCTGGGGTTGGCCACCCTTGCCGCTCTTACGCCCGGTGATTGGGACATCACCATCATCGACGAAAATGTTGAGCCGATCAACTGGTCCGCTGAGGCCGATATCGTGGGAGTTTGCGGCATGGGGGTTCAGGCGCCGCGCCAGAAGGAAATTCTCGACCATTTCCGGCGGAGGGGGATCTACACGGTGGCGGGAGGTTCGTACGCCTCTCTTTGCCCCGAGGAATACGAAGGATTGGTCGATACCGTCATTTCCGGCGAGGCGGAAAACATATGGCCGAAATTTTGCGCCGATTTTGTCTCGGGACATCCGGAAAAACTGTATCGCGAAACGGAAACGATCGATATCACCAAATCACCCGCGCCGAGGTACGATCTTCTCAAGCTTGGACATTATCAGAAAGTCTCGCTCCAGTTTTCCCGTGGGTGCCCTTTCCAGTGCGAATTCTGCGATATCATTGTGATGTTCGGCCGAAGGCCGCGGACCAAAACGGTGGAGCAGGTGGGGCGCGAACTCGATCTTCTGCGCGAACAAGGGGTCACATCCGTTTTCTTTGTCGATGACAACCTTATCGGGAACCGTGCCTTGGCAAAGGAATTGCTCCGGTTCCTGACGGAGTATCAGGAAAAACACCGCTACCGCTTCAGTTTCGGCACCGAGGCCTCCATCAACATGGCCGAAGACCCCGATCTGATGGGTCTTTTCCGAAAGGCCAACTTCGAATGGGTCTTTATCGGCATCGAAAGCCCAAGCGCCGAAAGTCTTAAAGAAACGAAAAAATCCCAGAATCTCCACCAGGATCTTCTCACCTCGATCCGGACCATCTATTCATACGGCATTGATATTTTTGCCGGTTTTATCGTGGGTTTCGATTCCGACGACAAAACCATTTTCGACCGGCAGTATGATTTTATTGTTTCTTCGGGAATCGCTGTGGCGATGGTGGGTCTTTTGTACGCCGCCCCCAAAACCCCCCTCCACAAGCGTCTTCATGAGGCGGGGCGTTTGCGCAAGCAGGATACATCGGACAACACCGGGCCTTCAACGAATGTGATCCCGCTCCGGATGACTTATGATGAACTGGTGGAAGGACATCGAAGGCTCTATGAGCGCCTTTTGACCGACCGGGTTTCATCTATGCGTCTTGCCAACAAACTTGATTACATGAAGAACCCGCTGACCTCTCCCCATTTCAGTCTGGGCCAAAAACTTGGCTACACCTTGCGTCTCCTCCGGCGCGGCATTATTCCCGGCGGCATGGGGCGCATCTATTATTTCATGAAATCGTTTGTTGCGGCTCTCCGTCACCCCGCTTTGATCGCGGTGGTGATGACCGATTGGATCGCGATTCTTTCCCTCAAATCCTTTTGGGATCGTTCCCTCGATCGGTCGGTAGCGCGGACGGAGACGGTTCTTTCGTTGCTTCAGAAGAGGGTGATCAGCCGGATGAGGGAGGCGTGGCAAGGGGGGCTTATCGCTCTTCGTCTCAATATTTTCAAGGATCGTCCTCATGTCTGGATCGATCTGAAACAGTCGCTCGATGGAAAGGTCTCACGAGTATTGGCCCGGATCATCCGCCGGACACTCAAAAAGAACCATGAAGCGGTGGTCATCGACTGCAGAGCCGTTCAACCCTCAAACTGGATGTCGCTTGAGGTTCTTCTCCAAAAATTGAGGCGTTGCCGAAATCAAATTCACATCCGCCTGACCGATGAGCTCTATCAAAAACTGGGCAAAAGACTTGAATTATTTCATTACACCCTGATCCCGATTGAGGTATGAAATTTTTTGCCTTTTCGGCCTTTTTCCTGCTGTTGATTGCCGTCTACGGGGGGCGATCCGCCCTGGGGGGGACGAATGCCGAAACGATTCCCCCCCAGGTCGTCGGCACCTTTTATCCCGCCGACAAAACCGAACTCCGTAAAACAGTCGATTCATTGATCAACGAGGCCCCCAACGCCTCTTTTCAGGGGGAATTAACGGCGGCCCTTGTGCCGCACGCCGGTTACGCCTGGTCGGGGAAGACCGCCGCCCACATCTACCGCCTTCTCAAGGGGCGCCGGTACGACACGGTTATTATTGTGGGCACCGGTCACCGCGTCTACGTCAAAGGGGCGGCAACTGTCGCTGCCGGTTCCTTTTCGACCCCGCTGGGAGAGGTTCCAATTGATGAAGAAGCGGTTAAAAAACTGATGGGGTTTGCCCCCCCAGGGCAGGTTGCCCCCCCAGGGCGGGTCGCCCCCCTTGTTCAAAATCTTCCCGAGGCCTACAAGGGAGAACATTCTGTCGAAGTCCAGCTCCCTTTTCTGCAGGTTGTTTTGGGAAATTTCAAGGTGGTTCCCCTTCTGATGAACAATGTCGATACAAAGGTTGCCTCTCAAATCGGCTCTGCACTGGCCCAACTCATGCAATCGGGCAAGACGCTTCTCCTTGTCTCCTCCGATCTGTCCCATTATCCCGATAAGGAGACGGCGAGGATTGTCGATGAAACATCCCTTATGGCCCTTCAACGGTCTTACGACGACCCGGAATATTTCCTTGAGGCCGATCGTCTGCTCATGGCGAAGGGGCGGGGGAAGAATCTTGTCGTCACCTTCTGCGGCGAGGCGGGTCTTTTGGCCGCGCTTTATGCCATGAAGGAATTGGGCGGCACCGGCCCTGCCGGCGCTCAAAGCCGTCTGCTTGCCTATACAAATTCCGGGGAGCTTGCGGGGGGCGAACCGGGCAGAGCCGTCGGCTATTCTGCCCTCATCTGGACGCGCGGCGGATTACCACCCCCCAAAAGAGGGTTGAATGAAATGCAGAGAAAAACGCTGTTGGCGTTGGCCCGGGAAACGTTGACCCGGGCCCTGATCAAGGGAGAAAAACCGGAAAGCGCCCTCTGGAAAGATCCCGCGTTCAATCTGCCGTCAGCTGTTTTTGTGACCTTGCGCAAGAAAGGCGTCCCGCGAAGTTCATCCCTGCGCGGTTGCATCGGTTCACTCGTTCCGAACCTCCCTTTGGCCGAGGCCGTTGAAATTTTCGCGCTTAAAAGCGCCCTGGAGGATTCCCGTTTCAGCCCCGTTACGCCCGATGAACTGAACGGGATCGGGATTGAAATTTCGATCTTGAGCCCTTTCCGAAAAATATCTTCCGCCTCGGAGGTAAAACCGGGACAGGGGGTGATGGTCGGGCAGGGGAGGCACACAGGTCTTTTTCTGCCTCAAGTTTGGGAGGATATTCCCGATAAGAAGAATTTTCTTGTGGAGCTTTGCCGGCAAAAAGCCGGACTTCCGGAGGATTGCTGGAAAGACCCTCGCACCGAAATCCGGGTCTTTGATGCCGAGGCGTTTGAGGAGGAATAGCCCGAAGCCACATGATTAAGATCATATTGCGTTTTGATTTATGTCATGGAACTTATGCCGGCGTGGTGATGAAATCGATCAAGCCGCGTGATTTAAGTCGGCGACGGTTGAATGGTCGACAAAGGCGTCGAAGGCCGTCAAAACCTTTTTCCAGCGGTGATGAAGGCGGCAGGGTTTTTTGGGATTTCCATCGCAGATTGTCTGGGTAAACGGACAGAAATTCCACGGGACCAGATCTTCAAAAAGGGCAATAACGGTTCGGAGTTTAATGGAGGTCGGGCTTCGGTTAAGTTGAAACCCGCCGTTTTTGCCGCGAGTGGCCTTCAAGATTCCCGCAAGACGCAGGGTTTGAAGGATCTTTGTCAAATAGGTGGGGGAGATGGACAAATCCTCCGCAATTTCTTTTGAAAGCGCCGGGTGTTTTTTGGAGGACAACCAGGCCAATGATTGAAGGGCGTACATACTTGATTGGGTTAGTTTCATTTTTTTGTATGTTCCGTCTTTAGTTTTTTTTGACGGATTAAAGGATATTAATATCCTTTTATCCTAAATTTCTTTCGAGGTCAATGGGGGCAAGCGGTGAATGGAAAAAACTCATAATTTTGTATGTTTTGTTCGGGGGCGAAACACCCCCTTGCCACGTAACTTGCAAACACCAAGCCATCGCGAATTACACAGCAAGAACATTTTCGGGTTTCTTGTTGTTGCGGGACTGCTGATGGGAGTCCCGACGGTATCCGCCGATGAATCGGGCAAAGAAATTTTTCAACAGAGGTGTAGCGCCTGCCATACTATCGGCGAAGGGCGGCGTGTTGGTCCCGATCTGGCGGGTGTAGGCGACCGCCGGTCCGAGGGCTGGCTGTTGAAATTCATCAGGTCCCCGCAAACCGTCATCAATTCAGGAGATCCGCAGGCCTTGGCCCTCTTTGAAGAGTTCAAGATGGTCATGCCGGATCAGGCATTATCGGATGATCAAATCAGGAAAATCCTGTCTTTAATCAAGGAGACCGGGGCTACTCCCGGCGCCCCCGTAACCATGCCCGAACCGGCGCAGGCCCAGCCGGCTGAGCCGGTTCAACCGGTGCCACAGGATGAAATCGAGCTTGGGCAAAATCTGTTTCAGGGTAAAATTCGTTTTGCCAACGGCGGTCCGTCCTGCATTTCATGCCACCATGTAAGAAATGACGCCGTGATCGGCGGCGGAATTTTGGCGAAGGAACTGACAACGGTATTCTCGCGGATGGGAGGGGAAGGGGTTCGCGCGATTCTGGGGGGGCCTCCTTTCCCGGTGATGCAGGCCGCTTATAAAGGGATGCCTTTCACGGACGACGAAATCCGCGCGCTTGTCGGGTTTTTGCAACATGCCGACAAGGAACATGCCTATCAACATCCGAGGGATTACGGGTGGGGGCTCTTTGGCGCGGGCGCCGGAGGCCTTGTTGTTCTTTTGGGATTCTATTCCGTGATCGGGCGGCGCCGGAAGAAGAAGTCGGTGAATCAGGATATATACGACCGGCAAATAAAATCTGAATAAAGGAGAGTAGGGGCGGTTCACGAACCGCCCCTCCGAAAACAGAACATCATGGGTTGGATCAAGGATATCATTTCTCCGGAAACACGCAAATGGGAGGAGTTCTACCGGAACCGCTTTCAGCATGACCGGATCGTCAGAAGCACTCATGGGGTCAACTGCACCGGGGGTTGTTCCTGGCAGATTCATGTCAAAGA
>JACQOY010000146.1 GCA_016207765.1 Deltaproteobacteria bacterium
AGGGTGCGAAAACCCATCTGCGCGGGGTCGTAGTAGTCGGCAAACGAAAAGGTGTGAGAGGTATCCAACCAACCATGGTTAAAATGACCTCTTTCCTCTCTTTTGCGAATGGTGATCATCGGAATAGGCAAAATTTATAGAAATACTTGGCGGATAAGTCCAGCAGGATTTCCCCTTTGCCTGAAAAAAACCTTTGTATTCCGTTGACTTCAAAAAAACCGTCTGTTATCTACGCGACTTCATTTGTCTGCCGTATTGCGGGAGGCTAGCTCAGTTGGTAGAGCACCGCCCTTTCGTTAATGTCACCTGTTTTTCTGAAAGAAAAACACACGTGACATTAACAGTCCAGCGTAGCTGGATAGTCGATTTGAATATGTTTTTCCTGCCGCCTTGGGGCGCTAGCTCAGCTGGTAGAGCACTGCCCTTTTAAGGCAGGTGTCCCGGGTTCGAATCCCGGGCGCCTCACCGGTGGCAGGAAAAACATTTCAAATCGACAGCGGGTGTCCCGGGTCAGCGAAGTAGCCCTCGAGCCAGCAGGCGAGCAGGGTCGAATCCCGGGCGCCTCACATGATATCATTTGAGAATTAAGCGAGGCATCTGGTTTACCCAGTGCCGAGCGCGGGGTTTGGGGGTATCGTGTTTGATCGCAAAAATCCAAAAAGATGCGAGTAGCATCCACCGATCAAACATGGGCCCCCAAGTCTAATGTCCCCTTCGTCTAGCGGTCCAGGACACCGCCCTTTCACGGCGGTAACACGGGTTCGATTCCCGTAGGGGACGCATAGTGCCCGACGACAAGATCATCAAACGGGGCGAGAAACTTGTCGCCCTCTTCAACACCGCCCCCATCAAGCATACCTTCGGCATGACCTTCCGCTACGACAGTGAGGGATCCGCCATTTTTGAATTGCCCTACAACCCCCGCTTTGATCACGCCCTGCGAGGCATTCATGGCGGGGCTATCGCCACCCTCATCGACAACGCCGGATGGTTTACCGTGGCGGCGCGTCACGACACCTGGATTGCAACGGTTGAATTTCAGACCCGTCTTTTGGAACCGGTGGAAAAGGAAAAACTGATATCGAGGGGGTGGTTGATCCGGGCCGGCAAATCGTTGTCCACCGCCGGCATGGAGGTAAAAACCGAAGGGGGCCGCCTGATCGCCGTCGGCTCCGGCACCTTTGCCGTCACCTCGGTTCCTTTTGGACACAACGCCTGAACTTGGCAAAATCCTGCCAACGACACAAATTAAGGCCGACCCCCTAACCCGGCCAGTGGCCGGAGCCATAAAGGATTGCAAGGATCCGCGGTGTCTTAATATTGATGCAACAGTTGCATCCAATTGCCTTCTTAGTATCTAAGGGATCAATCGGGGTTGCAGGCCAAATCATCCGACTCGATAGTCACGGTATGGATTCTTACCCGGGCGTCCTCGGTGTACAAACCGATTGCCCCTGCCTGATCGTAGAGGCCCCCGGGCCAGTCACCGCTCTGGTAGTTCAATGCCTCTGATCCGTCGATGGAGACAGTCAGATTGCCGCCCGATTTTTCGAGGACAAATATATTTGACGTTCCCACCATCAATTGAGGTTCCGGGACGGTGTACAAAAATTCCTGGGCTGTCTCTTCGTAGGCGCGCCCCAATTCGATGCCGTTGGTTTTCAAGATGAAATAATTTGTCGTCTTGGCGGCTCCATCCGGAAGATAGTTGAAGAATATCCAGAAAACCTCCCAAGGGTTTGGATTTTCGGGCCGTAACTGATCGATGGTGGTCGCCTCGATCGTCAGCCGAAAATCCTTTACGGGGCATGTCTCCGTTATTTTTGCCAGGACGAGAGCAGAATGAGTGTCGTTTCCCACGGGAATTTGCGGTTCCATCACAATCCCTTCCACAGCGTCAAAACCAACCGAACCATATCCATTATAAACTTCAGTCCACTGATCCGCCGTTGTTGGTACGGTGACGGTTGTATCGCCTCCATCTGTAGGCGGTTCGTCGATGGGAGACTCATCGGCGGGAGCTTCATCCGTTGGAGATTCATTGGTCGGGGTTTCGTCGGTTGGATTAATGCCGTCCTGACCTTCGGTATCCTCGGAATCATTTGAAGTCCCCCCGTCGGAATTTTCCGGTACGGCCTCGTCGGAAGAAGAGTCTGTGGTGCCTGAATCCTGCGTGGGACAGGCGGTCAGGATCAGCATCAGGAGCAGGATCAATGGTATGAACCCCAGGGCAAGCCCTGGACCCAAGATTCCGTGGCAAACCACTGGGTTTTGACCCAGCAAGGCTCGTCCCCGAAGCCAACGAGCGTAGGGGATAAAAAATTTTAAGCCGGGTTGTTTCATCTATTCCCCTCTGTTATCTCCGGACCAACGTACGGATAAGGGCAGGGCTTCTTAAGGCCGGAGA
>JACQOY010000153.1 GCA_016207765.1 Deltaproteobacteria bacterium
GATCAGGATCTGCTTGAGCTTCTCCGGAGGACGGCGCACGAAACAGGGGCCAAGTATCAAACATTATTGAACCAATTGTTAAGAAACACTCTCACCGGCCACAAGCAGGGGATCCTCGATCGCCTCAATCGCCTCGAAAAGGCGGTCTTTAAAGAAAAGAAGGCGGCGTAATTTCCAAGCAAGGTCTTTTAGGCTATTGACTAAAACAGCCCCCTGTTTTAATATCAAGCATACTATTTTAGGCCTGTGTTTTATAAAAAGCGGCAAAGCCCCCGATATTATGAAGCGATTTTCTGAAAAGTTCCTCGTTGAATGGTTCGAGCGGCCGCACCGGAAACCCCTTATCTTGAGGGGGGCGCGGCAGGTGGGGAAATCCACCCTGGTCCGGAATTTTGCCGCCTCCGGGGGATTCGATCTCATCGAAATCAATCTCGAAAGAAACTTGAGGCTCAACCCGGTTTTCAAAACAAACGACGGTAAAAAAATTCTGGCCGAAATCGAGGCGGCCAGCGGAAAAAACGTTCATGCCAAAGAGGCGCTTTTGTTTTTGGACGAAATTCAGGCCACCCCCGACGCCATTCCGGCCCTGCGCTACCTCCACGAGGACATGCCGGAGCTTCCCATTGTCGCCGCGGGATCCCTTTTGGAATTCGTTCTGGCCCGGCATGGCTTTTCCATGCCGGTGGGGCGCATTGAGTTTTTTCATCTGGGCCCCATGACGTTCAAGGAATTTTTGCTGGCGCAAAACGACGAATCCCTGGTTGGATATCTCGAAGGATACCGTCTCGGCGGCGCCCTGCCCGAAATGGCGCACGAGAGGCTTTTGTTGCGGCAACGGGAGTATCTGTTTGTGGGGGGCATGCCGGAGGCGGTGCTGGTTTATTCCCAATCGGCAAGCCTGACGGAAGCGCAAAGGGTGCATCGCTCCGTGATGAACACCTACGAGGACGATTTTGCCAAATACACCCGCCAGGCCTCCGAATTAAACCGCCTGCACAGCGTCTTGGGCGCGCTTCCGAAAATCATCGGCTGTAAGGTCAAGTACTCCCAAATTTCGCGCGAGGAACAGTCCAAATCCTTAAGGCTGGCCATCGATCTTTTAGTCAAGGCGCGCCTCCTCCTGCCGGCGCATCACAGCGCCTGTTCCGGCGTTCCCCTCAAAGCCTCCGCCGACCCGCACGTATTTAAATTATTTTTCCTCGACGTCGGCCTGTTTAATTACCTCTGCGGCATGGAATGGGGCGATTTATCCCGAATGGACGAAACCCGCCTGGTCAATGAAGGGGTATTGGCCGAACAATTTATCGCCCAACACCTGGCTTATCGCCACGAAGGGCTCGAAAGTCCCGATCTGACCTATTGGCTCCGGGAGGGAAAAACGTCCAATGCGGAGGTTGATTTTGCGGCGGCGGTCGGAGACCGGATTTTTCCCATCGAGGTCAAAGCCGGAACAAGCGGCGGTTTGAAATCCCTTCAGCAGTTTGTCCTCAAGAAAAAAACGCCTGTCGCCTGCCGCTTCGATTTGAACCTCCCCTCCACGCAAAAGGTCCGTCATCAAACCCTCGAAGGGGGAACGGTAAAGTCAGCCGAATTCAATCTTGTTTCATTGCCGCTCTACTTGGTCGAAGAAACCCTCCGGTTGTTAAAAACGGCGTAATTTCTAATAAATAAAATTGAGTAAATTTATTACAACCGTCCGAAAAATAGACGTTTCCTCAATCATCTTATTCCGCAATCACAAGCAATCTTCCTCCAACCCGTTGATTTTTCGAGCGCGCCAATCCAAAAAAATTAAAACCGCTTTTGGCATGTTGCTTGAGTGTGCGTTTTGCCCCCAGGCAATAGTGCACTCCCCCTTGATCATGGCTATGTGAGACTTTTGCTGGAATTTCTCGATACGGTTCCCAAGGAGTGCTGGATTGATGAGAAAATGAGGAGGATTAAATTACGACCGTCCGAAAATCGGACGGTACCGTCCGATTTTCGGACGGTTTGCGCCTAATTCCCCTCCCCCATTTGGGGGGATGGTCAGGGAGAGGGAAAGCTAACTCCTTGTTTTCCCTAGACCCTACACCCTAAACCCTAGCCCCTGCCGTACTTGGCACGATATTTGAATATACAAAAGCCATGATGAACGGGCAGACACAACAAGTCGTTGATAAAGCGGAAGAGGCGTTGGCCCTGTTGGAAAAGGAAGAAAAGGCGTTTCGGGGCCACTGGGTTTGGAAAGATCTTCACTGCACGCCGGAGCAGTTCTTTTCGGCGGTCAACAGGCATGTGAAGTCGCTGAACATCCCGCCGGAAAAGTGGAACGCGGCCTATAACAAGGCCAAACAGGCCTCCAAGGTCCGTTCCGCCGAGCGGCGCGGCGCTTACCGGCCGATAAATTTGCAGATGATAGGAGCATTGAGAGTTTAACGAATAAACGAATAAAGGAGAATCAATATGACCACAGTCTCTTTAGATCAAGTAAGATTCCAGGGTATAAACGGCGAAACCAGCCTGGGTGGAGGAGTCAGCGAAACCGGGTTGGAACAGACCGTCGGCGTTTCGCTGATAGCCGACTTCAACCAGCAATTGGCCGATATTTCGGCCAATATGCAGGATCAGCTGGCCCAAAAACAGGAAGTGCGGGGGGAGATTTCCGTTCTTCAAGGCATTAATGCAAAGACAACGATAAATAACGAGTCAACGAACGGTCAGGATGCAGTCATGATTACACAGGTCGAACGCGACAAACTCCTCCAGTTGGGGGTAGATAAGAACAGCATTATCTCCAGCGGAGGTTATCTTTACGTCACCAAAGAGGCCCTCACCGCCACCGTAGAATCCAGGCAGGAAAAGCTGGCGGGGTTGAACTCCAACAGCGAGCTCACGATGATCCAGATTCAGTCGCTGGTGGATCAGCGGAAAAACATGCTGATGCTCCTGTCCAACATGATGGCCAGCAAGAATGAGACAGCCTCGAGCATTATTCGTAACCTGAAAAACTGATAACGAAAGGAGAAAATCATGATCGTCACGGCAAATAATACAGCAAACTCCATCTCCGGCGTCACCATCGGCGCGGGCACCATGGACATGCTCACCTATGTCGAGGCCCTGCTCCTTCAGGATTCCGACGGCCAGCTCAAGGATATGGGCAAAAAAATCCAGGCCAACCTGGACCTAAGAAAATCCTACCGCCAAAGCATTTCCAAGCTTGACGTGGCGTTAAGCGCCTTCAAAGGCCTTGAAAAAGGAGAACACGATGGTTTCAAGGTAAAAGGAAAGGACGATTCAAAGAAAATGGTGGGGACTGACCTGAATGACATGCTGAAAGAGCTCGGATTGGACGGTCTTCCCAATGGGCAAGTGAGCGACTATTTCTACGACACCGAAGCCCACGATGGGCTTGGTGGGGTCTCCTCCGAGGCAAGCGAGATGACCATCGGAACAAAGTCGACAAATAAGCATGGGAATACGGAATATACCATCAAGGCCGATCAACTCGAAGGGGCAAACAAGTATCTCCAGGGAAAGTTGGACGACCTCAATACGGAAGGAGAGCAATTCGGGATTCAGCTTCAGGATCTCAGCGGAAAAAGGAAAACGACTCTTGAGACACTGTCGGCCCTAATCAGCAAGGTTCAGGATGCCAGCGCCTCGATTATAAGGAACATCGCAAAATAACAGAGAAATTTATGCCGCCCGTAACCGGAACATCAAGTATCAACTTAACCTCGATCAGCAACGATACCCTGACCGAAAGTTTTTTCGCGGGGACCGCCCAGGGCATGGTCGATCAAAAAAAACTGGCCGGAAGCCGGCTGAATACCGGGCTTCGCGACATGAGCGGCAAAAGGGACAAACGGATCAGGGAACTCAACAAGTATGTGAAGGAGCTGACCAAAGGGGGCTTCTTCCGGATGTTTCTAAAAATATTTAGTTTTGTCATGAAAATCCTTAATCCTTTGGACACCATTTTGGGGAAAGTGTTTAAGGGGAAACTGAAGTGGCTTCAAATGGCTCTGTCCTTCGCCGTTCAAGCCGCCCAGATATTCTTCACCGGGGGAGCTTCTGTCCTGCAAACTGTCACCCAACAGCTGACAAAAAAGGTGTCCGAGACCGTCATGAAAATGTTCCAGAAAATGGCCCAAATGATGGGAAAATCTCTTGTAAAACCCGTTACCAAAATGATGGGGAAATCTCTTGTAAAAACCCTTACCAAACAGGTCATAAAAAATGCGTCGGAAACGGTCTTGAAGATAGTTCGATTAGCCGTCACCATGCTAAAGGATTTATCGCAGGTCGGAATTAGCATAATGGATATGGCGAAGCAAAAAAGCATGGCCCTTCACCAAAAAGAGGCCGAGAGATTCCAAACTCTGGCCATGCAGGCGGGCAAAACCGTGGAAAGCAACTCGGATGAGATCCGCCGGATTCAAGAAGGGATGACCAAGCTCATCTCCCGGACCTCTGAAACAATAAACATCGAAGAACAGGGCAGGGAAGCCCTGACAAAACTTTAAGGAGACAACCATGGCCATTATTTCCGCCAACACAACTTCATCGACCTTCGGCGACTCATCCAGAATACTTGCCCTCCTTGAATCGATGGAGGAAAACAGCTCCCTTCAGGAAACAGACGCCTCCAGGCAAAAAGAAAGGCATTTCGACAGTCAAATATCGCTTCAAAAGGAAAAAGTGAACAAAATGGAAGAGCAAATTAAAGCCCAATTCAGCAGTGGCCTGCTCAAAAACATTGTCTCACTGGCAACCTCCGTCGTGGCATCCGTCATTAATTTCAAGCTTTCAACCATGCCCAACGTCGCCTCTCCGGCGCTAAAGGCCGCGCAGGCAAAAATTGCCAACGCCTTGAAAATGATCGCCGGGGGAATTCAGAAACTGGCCAATTTTGTTCTTCAGTTCGATCCCTTTGCGAAAAAAGCGCAACAGGCGGGAGTGGATGTCGAAAAATTGCAGAAAGACATTCTTGCAGAATCGAAGCAAACGGAACAGGCGCAGGATGTCGAAAAAAGGGCGCGGGAGTCGCGTGCCAAAACAGAGGACGCGATGAACAGTTACGTGCGTCTTAAAAACGAGGCCGAAAGCGCCATCGCCAAAAATTAACGGGAGGTTTCCATGGAAATTACCAATCAAAGAAGTGAAACGGTCAGTTCGACAATCATCACGCCTCAATCGACAAGTAGCGTCGAAAACTTGAGCGCCGATGTCATGATGCAGGCCTTCATGATCGAGGAGGTCAATAAAAAAATCGATGAGGTTAAAACCAAGCTCGAGATGAAAACGGCCCTCCTGGGCGCCTACGGCAAGCAGATCGGCAAACTGGACATGGTTAGAGACAAACATCCCGGCGGCGGTGATACCAAAATCTATCATACTTATGAGCGCGTTGATTTTACCTACGATGAGAAAAGCGGAGAGGTCAAAGAGATCAAAAGGGGGCAGTTGGCCACAAAGGACCCGATTTTTGGGGCAAAATACACGCCGAAGGCCGCCCTGTCGGCCGAAATTGAGCGGCTCAAAAAGACTGAAGACAAACTCAAAAAAGAGGTCAGCCAGCTCGAGACCGATCTCAAAGAGCTTTTAACGCGCAAAAAAGCCATGCTGGAAGAAGTCGCCAGCGGCGTGACCAAAAAAGGAAACGCCTTAAAAGATTTGAGCATGAGAACTTAAGGGTCTAAAACCAGCCGCAAAAAAGGAGAAAACCATGTCTTCAATAACGGAAATGCCGAGTCTCTCAATAACCGGAAAACATAATGATTTTTCTAAAACTCAAGGGAAGGGAACCTCACAAGTGAGCACCGTTTTAAAAAACGGAACTCTCAAAATCAGGGGCGGAGACGGAAATGACAAAATCGAGCTTAACCGCATGCTGGGCCGGACACCGGCGATGGTGGAGATAAAGGTCAACGGCGAGGTTATGGCTACCGTTCCCTATTCCCAGTTGCGAAACGTCAAGATTTATGGCGGAAACGGCGATGACAACATCAAAATCGATCCGTCTCTTTCGCTCGATACGACCATTCATGGAGGAAAGGGAGACGACACCATCCAGGGCGGGTCCGGCAGTGACAAAATTTTTGGCGGCGCCGGCGATGACGTCATTGAAGGAACAAAAGGAAATACTAATTGGATCGATGGTGGATCGGGGGCTGACACAATTTATCATTACAACGGCGATCACGTTAAACCACGAAGAGGGGAAGGGGATAGAGGGTACCTTAATCATTTCAGAAGGGTATAAAGCGATGACCAAAAATTCCCAGCTTGTCTCTTCCTGTGACGAAATACGAACGGAGGTTTCCCGTTTCCTGAAAGGCCCGAAGGCAAACCTGCTTTTCCCGCACGTCAACCTCAAAGATGATCTTTGCCTCGACTCGCTGGATATCGTGGAATTGATCGTGCACCTCGAAAAGAAGTTTGGGGTTGAATTTGACGGCGATACCATGCCGTCCGTCGAGACGGTGGGCGACCTGGCGCGGTATACGCAGTCACTTGTGACAGAAAACGTAAAAATCTAAAAGGAGGGTTCCCAAGTAGCAAAGCCAGTGGCGGATGAAGCGGCTTGGGAGCGGA
>JACQOY010000154.1 GCA_016207765.1 Deltaproteobacteria bacterium
GGCGGACGCACCAGATCCGCATTCATATGAGCGAGTTGGGGCATCCGGTAGTGGGGGACAAATTGTACGGGTCCCCTTCCGGAGCCATTAAACGCCAAGCGCTCCATGCCTGGCGAGTGGAGTTTGAGCATCCCGTGACGCGCAAACGGATGAAAATCGAGGCCCCGATTCCGGACGATATGGCCAGGTTGATCGATGGACTGAGGTCTGGGGTCTAGACAACTGCGAGAAATCAGAAAGCCGAAATCCGAAAGCAGATTTCAATCCGCTTTCCGCTATCCGCTTTCTGCTCTCTACTCTCTCGCTTTTGCAGGATTTTCCCTCTTGCATTCTTCCCCATCATTAATATATACATTTCCCACATTTTGGTCGTAGGAACAGGGCCAAAGGAAGTGATTTGGCCCTTTTTTTTTGCCGATGGATATCGCATCCGTGACTCAAAAGGTGGCCGATCTGGTGGCCCCCATTGTGGCTGAAGAGGGGTTGGAGCTTCTCGATGTTGTCTGGACATTTGAGAACGGAAGAAATGTCTTGAGGCTGGTCTTGGACAAAGAAGGGGGAACCGTTGGGCTTGCCGATTGCCAACGGGTCAGCCATGCGGTGGAGGATATCATTGAAGTCGAGAACATTGTTCCCGCCCGGTATGATCTGGAGGTATCGTCACCGGGGATCAACCGCTCCCTCAAACAGAAAAAACATTTTGAACAGGTGGTGGGAAAGGTTATTCGGGTAAAAACAAGGGTTCCCTTGAACAACCGCCAAAATTACAAGGGGCTCTTGAAATCGGTGAATGAAACGGAATTGGTTGTTGAAATTGACCGGAAGGATTTTGTGATTCCGCTCGGTCAGATTGAAAAGGCAAATTTGGAATTTGAAGGGTAATAACTCCCCCCAACCCCCTCTTAATTTACCCCACAAGGGGGCTACTTCGTTGAGAGGGGGAGAAAGGGGGAGTTACTACAGTAATTATGATCGTCGATTTAAACCGCGTATTGGAACAGATTGAAAAGGACAAAGGGATTCCCCGCGCCTCACTCATCGAGGCGCTGGAGGCGGCAATGCTGTCGGCGGCGCACAAAAAGATGGGCTATCTGGGGGAGATCGAGGCCCACTACAACGAAGAGGCAGGCGAGGTGGAACTGTTCCAGTTTAAAACAGTGGCCGATCCCATCACCAACCCCCATACCGAAATATCCCCGGAAACGGCGCACAAGCTCGATCCCGA
The DNA here is from genome assembly GCA_016207765.1 of Deltaproteobacteria bacterium. Taxonomy (GTDB): domain Bacteria; phylum UBA10199; class UBA10199; order UBA10199; family SBBF01; genus JACQOY01. The sequence goes on from JACQOY010000154.1 coordinate 1,226, forward strand.
CGCCGTCGTGGGGGACAGTCTTGGTGAAAAAATCGATCCGAACATCCTTGGCCGAATTGCCGCCCAGACCGCCAAACAGGTGATCATCCAGAAAATGCGCGATGCCGAGCGCGATGTGGTGTTCAAGGAATACAAAGACCGCGTGGCGCAGATTCTTTCGGGCATTGTCCGCCGGTATGAAAAAGGAAACATGGTGGTTGACTTGGGAAAGACCGAGGCGATCATTCCCTACCGGGAGCAGGTGCAAAGCGAGGCCTATAAGCCGGGAGACCGGATGCAGGCTTATTTCATGGAATTAAACACCTCCGGGCGCGGCGCGCAGGTTATTCTTTCCCGCCGCCATCCCGCCCTTTTGAAGGCGCTTTTCGAGGTGGAGGTGCCGGAAATTTCCGAGGGGATTGTGGATATCAAAAGCTGTGCGCGTGAACCGGGCATTCGGGCCAAGGTGGCCGTCTATTCCAAAGACTCCGATGTCGATCCGGTGGGGGCTTGCGTGGGGATGAAGGGATCACGGGTGCAAAGCGTGGTGCAGGAGTTGCGCGGCGAAAAAATCGACATTGTGTTATGGGATGACGATCCGGCCAAATTTGTCTGCAATGCCATTGCCCCGGCGGAGGTGAGCAAGGTTATCATCAAGGAAAACGAGCATGCCATGGAGATTGTGGTGCCGGACGATCAGTTGTCGCTGGCCATCGGCCGAAAGGGACAAAATGTCCGTCTGGCGGCAAATCTCACCGGCTGGAATATCGATATCTACAGCGAATCCAAACTCGATGCGATGGCCAAGGAAGCCAAAAGCCGGCTGGTTGAAGATCTTGAGATCGAGGATGGCACCGCCACCGTGCTGTACAGCAATGCCTTCCGGTCGGCGGAGGAAATCAGGGAAGTGGGCTTGGAAGAGTTCCTCAAGATTCCGGGGATGGACCCCGATTCGTTGAAGAAAATTTTCGAGAGGGCCTGTTACGTGGTGGAAAACCGGCCCGCCATTGATGCGGAAAGGGCGGCGCGGAAGGCGGCCGAGGCGGCCATAGCTGAAGAGGCCGCCGCTCAAGCCGCGTCTCTTGCCGGTGCTGAAGCCGCCGCGGCGGAAGCCGTTGCGCCAGAGGCTGTCGTAGCCGAGGCTCAAGTCGTGGAGACACCGGCGGTGCAGGCCGACGGCTCCGCTCATCCGGAACCGGCCCCAACGGGGCCCCTTGTCGGGGTAGAAGCCAAAGAAGGTGAATCTGAAGTCGTGCCGGGGACCGAGGTCCGCAAAAAGAAGGCAAAGAAGGAAAAAGAAAAAGTTGAAGAAGGAATGAAAGCCACCGGAGAGTGATGGAAGAAAAAACCCAAATTCAGGAGAAGCGGCTTAAGACAACGCTCATTCGGCGCCGAAAGGTGGAGGCACCTTCTCCCCCGCCCCCGGAGTCGAAAAAAGAGGAATTGGCGGCGATGAAAGCCGGGGCTGTTGCAGTAAAGATGCCGGAAGGGGGTCCTTCAGCCGAACCGGTCGCGGAAGCAAAAAAAGGGGCCCCCGCCAAAGTGGTTGAGGAAACAACAGCGGGAGGCGCCGCAAAGGAGAAACCCGCCGACGAAAAGAAGGCTCATCCCCTTGTTCCCGTTGTTCCCAAAACCCTTGAAGAGGAAGAAGAAGAAAAAGCAAAACAGTTAAAACTTAAAAAAGGGGTCAAAAAAGGGGGAGGGAAAGAGGTCCTGGAAGTGGAGGGGATCGGGCGCGTCAACACCATCAC
>JACQOY010000155.1 GCA_016207765.1 Deltaproteobacteria bacterium
GTCACCTGGAAACGGCGAGGTTAATGGAACCCTGTCAAGCGGGTCGACCGATTCGACGGGCTCGGATGAAAGCGGGGAAGTAAATGATATTCATTTCACCGAGGTAGTCACCGATCCCCAACAGGACTGGAGCGATACGACAGGCGGCGATGCAATCGCCTTTGATTCCATTGTTGGAACCGGTACGGTTGGGACGACGGATGAATGGATCGAGATCAAAAATGGGCGCGATGAAACAGTGGACCTGACCCTCTGGCGGCTTGAAATGCTCGATGGAACCGATGCCGCCGAACTGTTTTCATCATCATCGGCCTCTTTTGTCTTCTTCGACGGAGGGGATATCAACAATTTCCAGCCGGACGAATTTCTGGTGATCGGGAATCCGTCGGGCGATCTGAAAAACGAGGTCACCCTCCAGTTATTTGACGGGAGCGATTTCCTGGTGGACGAACTGGTCATCGACGACGCCAACGCCTCCGGCATCTCTGACGAATCTTATCAATTAACGGATGACGGAAATTGGGGAATGGGAGAGGCGACTGTTGGATTTTAAAATTGTTCTTGATTTTTTGTAGTTTATACGCTACTATTTGAACTGAAGATTGATTATGGTCCTGGCTATCGGGTTTATTTTGGAAGGGATGGTCAACAACTGATTGTCCTGCTTTTCGGCGGGAATAAACAAAAGCAATATGGTGACATCAAAAAGGCTCAAGAATATTGGAGTGACTATGTACAGGCAAGACGGTACACCTTTGACTGAAAGCTATCGTGATTGGCTCATCGAGTCACTCAAGGATCCTAAGGAAGCCGCGGGCTATCTGACTGCTTGTCTGGAAGACGGCGATCCCGACGTATTTTTACTTGCCCTGCGCGATGTTGCTGAAGCTTTTGGAGGAATTGCTAAATTATCAAAAAAGACAAGACTCAACCGTGAAAACCTCTATCGAATGTTGTCCAAAAGAGGCAATCCGGAACTTTACAGCCTCGATAAGCTTCTCCATGCTCTGGGCTTTTGTCTCTCTGTTCAAGTCAGCAAAAAAGCGGCCTGACGAAGATAAGCGGTAATAACTAACCTGTGGTTTTTAAGTAGTTATTTGCCTAGCCTCCCCGCGCGAAAATTCCTAGCAACTTTTATTACCAGATGCCGATAATAAAGGTCATGGGATCTTGCACGATCAATGGACAGATAGTTACGGAAGTGAACGTCCAACTTTTCCTGCGGATTCTCGCCGATTCCAAAATCGGCAACAACGGGGACAACGATTTCACGACCCAGGAATTACGGAGCTTCTTTACCCATCAGGCGGGGCTACCCTCCACTTCTTCCCTCGTGGAGCATACTAAAGTCGGGTTCATCTGCGTGGAAGACGCTTATGCTTACATCAAAAACCGCCATCCCGACGTCCTTGAAGGGATTGGCTATGATGTGGACGACACACTTTCGCCGGAGGTCCCCGATTCCCTCTCCATCACCCAGACCTTAGTCGGTGAAAACGGGGATACCTTTTATCTTTTCACGCCCTTTCATCCCGGCTCGCTTTCCTACATGATCGATGAAAACAACACCATCGTCGGAACCTACAAAGACGGGTTCTCTTCCCTTTATCTAACCGATTATCTAACCGAGAACCAAGAACGGACATGGCGCATCAACGACATCCCGGAGATCCGAATCCCCCTCCCCCCCGTTCCCGAAATTCCTTTGGAGCCCATGGTCGGAGTCCACAACTCACACGGACCCGTCGCCCAGACCCATGCCGCCCTGAGTTTCTGGGCCGTCACGCCCTTTCCGCTTTCCAACTTGGTCCTGATCATCAACGGACGTGAAGTGGAATACCAAAGCAGGGGCACTGACGCGACGGATGCTCCCAAAGCGTCTATCAGTTCCTCTTCCGTGGGCATGTCGATGCCTCTGCATACCTTCCAAACCGGGGGACGCTTCAGGCCGGGTCCCCAAAGAGTCACCCTACTGGCGGAGGACGTGTTAGGCAGGACCGTGTCCATGACCTCCATAATCCACGTCGCCGTCTGGAAGGCGGGCGTAACCGAAATCGTCACCTTCAGCACCCACCCGACTACGGGGGAGGAATCGGCTCTCGCCGCGGATTTGACCGCACGGGTGGAAGATTTCAATACGGGGCATGAAATTGACCTGAGGCGCGTCTACTTCTACAGAGGCTTGGGCGATGTCAACGTCCCGAACCCCGACAGCATGGTCGTCCATCTGTCGTACGACGAGGAACACGGCATTTCACCCAGTTTCGACGCCGCTTTCAGCCACGAGGTCGAAGGCCACATGGGATGGCCTTCCTTGTCCCTGGAAGACGCACGACGGCTCGATGAAATCTATGGGGAACTCGTTTTCCTGACCAAGTCAGGCACGCGCGAGATGCAGATCGACTATGCCGGGTTTAAGACTCCCATCTCCTTGGTCCCGTTCTTCAGTTCTTCCCCCTCACCGACCATCCAAGCCATCCACGGCATGGCCGGAAGTCAGAACCAAGCTTACCCTTACGAAGAATCGGGTATAGGATACTTCAAGGAAAGCCTCTACCTCTTCGATACACCCGACTGGGACATCTCCACGCAAGGGCACCCATGGATCTCGTCTTACGAAATGCATGCCAGCGTCTATTGCATCATCCGGTCGGGAAAGAAGGAAGATCTCTTGGCCGCGCTCAATCAAAACCTTTCCGGACGTGCACTTGAACTGACTTTGGAAGTCGTCGAAATCGTTGAAAGGGACGTGAAAAAAGTGGAAGGGCGTTTGGTAGCAACCGCCCCGTCAGGACAACGATAAACCAAGGATATAGAAAACCACTATAACCATCTGTAGCTGACATTGTAGCCAAGGGGGCTAGTCTGTCGGCGCATCTACTTGACTTAAATACGCCATGTGTTAAAGCTTCCGCGTTTTGTTTTTCCCGCATCAATTTTTCAACATAAGGAAATCGTTATGAAATACCGCCTCTATGCCCCCGGACCGACTCCCGTTCCCGAGGAAGTCTTGACCGAAATGGCCAAGCCGATCTGGCATCATCGGACCCCTGCGTTTGAGAAGGTGATTGCGGAGGTTCGCGAGGGGTTGAAATGGCTGTTTCAGACCAAAGAAGAGGTTATCATTTTTGCCGCCAGCGGTTCCGGCGCCATGGAGGCCTCGATTGTCAATACGTTTTCATCGGGCGATCGGGCGCTTGTTGTGGACGGCGGAAAATTCGGCGAACGGTGGTGGAAAATCTGCAAGGCCTATGGGATTGAACATGACATTATCAAGGTTGAATGGGGTCATGCGGTCAGCCCGACGGAGATCGAAAAGCGGTTGAAAGAAAAGGAATACCGCGGCGTATTTCTCCAGGCCTCCGAAACATCCACCGGCGTGGCCCACCCCGTCAAAGAAATTGCCCAGATCGTCAAAAAATTCGACAAAACATTGCTGGTGGTCGACGGCATCACCGCCGTCGGCGTGTTCCCCCTCCCGATGGACGAATGGGGCATCGATATTCTGGTTTCCGGATCGCAGAAGGCGCTCCAGCTTCCGCCGGGGCTTGCCTTTGCGGCCGTCAGTCAAAAGGCATGGGCTTTTGTCGAAAAAAGCAATCTCCCGAAGTTTTATTTCAACTTCAAGACCGAAAAGAAAAATCTTGAGGCCAACACCACCGCGTGGACCCCGGCGGTTTCCCTGATTCAGGGTTTGCGTGTTGTCTTAAAGAACATGAAGGCAGATGGATTGGAAAAAACATTTGCCCGCCACGACAGAATGGCGCGGATGATCCGTGAGGCGGCTCTTGCCATCGGCCTTAAACTTTTTGCCCCGGAGACCCCCTCCAATGCAATTACTGCTGTCTGGGGGCCGGAAGGGATGGATGCCGGAAAGATCGTCAAATATCTGCGTGATGACCTGAATATGACAATCGCGGGCGGTCAGGAAGCGGCGAAGGGAAAAATCTTCCGCATCGGTCATCTTGGCTATTACGATGAAATGGACATGATCACCGTCTGGTCCGGCGTCGAAATGGCGTTGATGAAGATGGGCTTCAGATTCGAACACGGCAGGGGCGTTGCCAAAGCGATGGAAATTGTTAATTCGTAGGGGCGAACCCCTGTGTTCGCCCATCAAAAATGGAGTTCAAATTGCCTATGAAAGTTCTCATCTCCGATTCACTCTCCGATGCCGGACTGGCGATCCTTAAAGGCGCCAAAGGGATCGAGGTCGATTATCAACCGACCGTCCACAAAGACATTGAAAAGCTCAAAAGCGCCATCAAGAATGCCGATGCCATTGTTATCCGCAGTGGAACCAAATTGACGGCGGATGTCATCAATTCAGCCGAAAAACTGAAAGTGATCGGCAGGGCCGGCATCGGCGTGGATAACGTGGATGTTCCGGCCGCCAGCAAGAAGGGAATCATCGTCGAAAATACGCCGGGGGGAAACACCGTCACGACGGCGGAGCACGCCATTTCCATGATGTGCGCGCTTACCCGCCAGATTCCGCAGGCCACCGCCTCCATCAAGGGGGGCAAATGGGAAAAAAGCAAATTCATGGGGAGCGAACTCTACCAGAAAACTCTGGGTATCATCGGTTGCGGCAATATCGGAAAAATCGTGGCCGACCGGGCCTTGGGGCTAAAGATGAAGGTGATCTCCTTTGACCCGTTTCTGTCGGAAGAGATTGCCGAAAAAACAGGCGTTAAAAAGGTGGAAATGGATGAACTGTTGAAAACTTCGGACTATATCACTATCCATGTCCCCAAGAACGAAAAGACCGCAAATCTGATCGATCGAGCCGCCTTCGCCAGGATGAAAAAGGGGGTCTATCTGATCAACTGCGCCCGTGGCGGCATTGTGAATGAAAAGGATCTGGCGGACGCCATCAACGAAAAAATCGTCGCCGGCGCGGCGCTTGATGTTTTTGAAAAAGAGCCGGTCGATCCGGCCAATCCTCTCTTGAAACTTGAGCAGGTGATTTGCACACCGCATCTCGGCGCGGCCACGGAAGAGGCACAGGAAAACGTCGCTCTCGATGTTGCCCGGCAAATTGTTGCTTACCTTGTGGGCGGCACCATCGAAAATGCCGTCAATGTCCCTTCAGTGTCCGGCGAGGTGATGAAACTGCTTCAGCCCTATCTTTCACTGGCGGAGAAAATCGGGAAGTTGCAGGGGCAAACGGCCGGCGAGGCCCCCGCCGAGGTGGTTATCGAATATAGCGGCGAGGTGACGAAGCTTCCCACCGCCCCGATTACGGTTGCCGTTCTGCGGGGGCTTTTGCAACCGATTTTGGAAGATGAGTCGATCAACGCGGTGAATGCCCCCTATATCGCCAAAGAGCGGGGGATCAAACTCACCGAATCGAAGATGTCCGACCATGAAGATTTTGCCTCCCTCATCACCGTCACGCTCAAATTCAAGGGCAAACAGACTCTGGTTGCCGGTACTATTTTCGGAAAAAACCATCCGCGGATTGTTCGGGTGGATGATTATTATCTGGAGGCGGTCCCGGAGGGAAAAATACTGGTTATCTTAAACCAGGACAAGCCGGGGGTTGTGGGGAATGTGGGCACCTGTCTTGCCAAGAACAAGATCAACATCTCCCGCATGCAGTTGGGGTTGGATATTAAAACCGGCAAGGCCACCGCCTTCTATAATGTCGAGGGGGATGTAAACAGCAAGGTTTTGGGTGAGCTTCAAAAATTGCCGGATATTATTTCAGTCAAACCGGTGGTCCTTTAAATCATGCCAAATGTCGTCATTGTCGGTGCCCAATGGGGCGATGAGGGCAAGGGAAAAATCGTCGACATTTTTACGGAATATGCCGACGCCGTTGTCCGTTTCCAGGGGGGGAACAACGCCGGCCATACCATTGTCGTCAAGGGTGAAACCACGATCTTGCACCTCATTCCTTCGGGTATTCTTCATCCAAAAGTAAAGTGTGTCATAGGAAACGGGGTGGTGGTTGATCCCTCCGTTCTGCTGGAAGAGATAGAAGCGATCAAGGCCAGGGGTTTGTTTGGGAACGACGGCCAGTTGAGTGTGAGCGACGAGGCCCACCTTATCATGCCTTACCACAAAAAGCTCGACCAGCTTCGGGAAACAAGGATGGGAACAGGCAAGATCGGCACGACAGGCCGCGGGATTGGCCCCTGCTACGAAGACAAAATGGCCCGGAAGGGGATCAGGTTTTGCGACCTCGAGTCGCCCAGGGCGTTTCGCGAAAAACTTTCGACGGTCTTGTCCCGCCGGAACGAGCGTTTCGTCAAAATGTTTCAGACTGAACCATTTGATCTCTCAAAAATCTGCGATTCCTATCTTGAAATGTACGAGCGGCTCAAAAAATATGTGACGAACACATCCCTTTTGGTCAATACGCTGATCAAGAAGGGGAAAAATATCCTCTTTGAGGGGGCGCAAGGGACGAGCCTGGATGTCGATCACGGCACTTATCCCTTTGTCACCTCCTCCAACACAGTGGCGGGGGGCGCCTGTAGCGGGGCCGGTGTCGGGCCGACAGCAATCCAATCGGTCATCGGTATTTCCAAGGCCTACACCACGCGCGTCGGTTCAGGTCCGTTTCCCACCGAATTGGAAGATGCAACCGGCGAGCGCCTGAGAAAAGAGGGAGGGGAATTCGGCGCCACCACAGGGAGGCCGCGGCGGTGCGGGTGGCTTGATCTGGTGGTGTTAAAGCATGCGGTTCGTGTCAACGGCCTGACCGGGATCTGTCTGACAAAGCTCGATGTGCTATCCGGATTTGGAAACATCAAATATGCCGTTGGCTACAAATACGGGGACAAGACGATCAACGATCTTCCCGCGAACCTCGAAATCTTGGGCAATTGCAAGCCGGTCTACAAGGAAATCAAGGGGTGGTCCGAAAGCTTGAGAGGCATCAAAAAAGTGAAGGATCTTCCCAAAAATGTCCGCGATTACATCAAGCGGATTGAAGATTATCTGGAAGTTCCGGTTGTTCTTCTTTCGCTGGGCCCCCAGCGGGGAGAGGACATTATTCTTTCAAATCCTTTTACAAAATAATCGATTCTCCCGGCTGTAAAATAGCCGCCGAATCGGCGACCGGTTTGCCGGTGATCAGTTTTTTGAGCCACTCGATCGGTTCGTTCACTTTATCCATCGCGAGGCGAAAACCTCCCCAGTGGATCGGTATCATCTTTTTCGCCTTCAGATCGTTGAAGGCGCGCAAGGCCTCCTCGGGATTCAGGTGGCGGCTTTTCATCGACCAAGCGGGGCGGTACGAGCCGATGGGAAGACAGGCGATGTCGATATTGAATTTTTCGCCGATCTCGCGGAAGTGCGGGCCGTAGCCGGTATCGCCGGCCACATAGACCGTCTTTTTGGACCCCTCCAGGACAAAGCCCAGGCATTTGGTGTATCTCAATCCGGAAAACCGGAAACCGAAGTGTTTTGCGGGGACTCCGGTGATTTTAACGCCGGAACATTCCATGGTCTGCCATTTGTTGAGTTCGATGAGCGGGTTATGAAGAAAACGGCCGATAAACGCCCCCAGTCCATCGGGAGAGACGATTTTTTTGTCCTGGGGAAAGTACTTGTAGGAAAAGATGTCGAGATGGTCGTAGTGGGCATGGGTCACCAGAAGGGCCGCAACATCCGGAAGATTGTGAAGATCAATGCCGATCGGCGAGTGCCGTTTGAAAATTCCCAGAATCCGCTCCGAGAAAACGGTATCGACCAGAAAATGCCGGTTATCAAGGGTGATCCAGAGGGAGGCATGGCCGACAAATTGGACTCGATCGGTGGTTGTCATGTGTATTATCTATTGTAAGATACGGGGAATTTCCGTATAAAAGCAAGTATTCTGTATAACCCCGCAAGGGCTTGGGTAGTGAAAATTACGTACGACTTGTGGTGTTTCGCCACAGAACGAAACAGACAAAATAATGTCCCTACAAAACATCCAGTACCGTCCCACCGTGGCTGAAATCGATCTGAATGCGCTTCGTCACAACGTCAAGGAAATTCAAAAGCGGGTGCCGTCCGGGCGCTCGATCATGGCCATCGTCAAGGCCAATGCCTATGGCCATGGGGCCTCTTTTTGCGTGCGGACGCTGGAGGGGTGTGGAGTCCGTGATTTCGGCGTGGCCACGCTGGAAGAGGGGATGGAACTTCGCGGCGGCGGTATTCGGGGAAATATTTTTGTTCTCGGTGGACTGCTTACTTCTTCGCTTGGTGAATTCATCCAGTTTCGCCTGCGCCCGGTTCTCCATCAGGTGGATGAGGTGCGCCGGTTTGCCGCCTGGCTCAAGGAGTCAAACCGTGAATGCCAGGCCCATATCAAGCTCGATACCGGAATGGGGCGGCTGGGGATTTTTCCGTCAGAAATTGAGGACCTTGTTTCCCTCGTCAAAAACAATCAGTTGCTCAAGGTCGAGGGATTTTTAACCCATCTGGCCCGGGCCGATGAAGAGGATCTTTCACCCTCCGAGAGGCAGTTCATCCTTTTTCGCGAATTGAGGAGAATTCTGGCTGAAAAAGGGGTGACTGTTCCCATTTGCCATATCGCCAACTCGGCGGCAATCATCGACAATCGGCTGGATGGATTTGAAATGGTCCGGCCGGGGATCATGCTCTACGGCGCCTATCCGCATGAGCGGCAGAGAACGATGATTGATCTCAAACCGGTCATGAAACTCAAATCACGAATTATCAGCCTCAAGCGGTTTAAGTCCGGTTCCCCCATAAGCTACGGTGGAACATTTGTCACCGGGCGGGAAAGTCTGATCGCCGTCCTGCCCATCGGTTATGCCGACGGGTATCCCCGCCTGATTTCCAACAAAGGCTCGGTTCTCATTCGCGGGAAGAGGGCGGCCGTTGCGGGGCGCGTTTGCATGGATATGACGATGATCGATGTGACGGATGTTCCGGAGGCGGCTGTTGGAGACGAGGCGGTCCTGATCGGGTCGCAGGGGGAAGGCCAAATCCGGGCCGAAGAGTTGGCCCAATGGGCCGAGACGATTTCGTATGAAATTTTTTGCGGCATCTCCTCGCGGGTGCCGAGGATTTATCTGGGAATGTAGGGGCAACCCCCCGTGGCAGTGAAACAGCCCCCCTTTGGGGTTGCCCTGCGAGAAGGGCGGACACAGGGGTCCGCCCCTACAAGAATTATGGATTTTCTTCCGAGAATCAACACCGTCTTTCTTCGTGTTATCGAAGAGCTGGGTTATTTTTCCCGATTCGGGGCGACTTTTTTCCGTTGGATCGGTGAAAAACCGTTTCGATGGAAACACCTGACGGCCCAGATGAATTCCATCGGCGTCGATTCAACGCCGATCATTCTGCTGGTGAGTCTTTTTACCGGAGCGGTTTTTGCCCTGCAGACCGGCTATGCGTTTCGCCTGTTCAACGCCGAAACCCTGGTCGGTTCCACAGTGGGGCTTTCCCTTACCCGTGAAATCGCGCCGGTTTTTGCGGCCCTGATGGTCACGGCGCGGATCGGTTCAGCCATGGCGGCGGAACTCGGCACCATGCGGGTTACCGAGCAGATCGATGCGCTTGAGGCCATGGCGGTGAACCCATTTCACTTTCTGGTTGTTCCCCGCGTGATCGGCGCCACGCTGATGCTCCCCCTCCTTACGGCCCTGTTTAATTTTGTGGGATTTATCGGCGCCTATCTGGTGGGGGTCGGACTTTTGGGGATTCCCGAAGGACCGTTTATCGCCCGCACGGAATTTTATGTCGATAACGATGATCTGTTCGGCGGTTTGTTCAAGGCCGCCGTCTTCGGTTTCCTTCTGGCCCTCATCAGTTGTTACCAGGGGTACAAGGCGGAAGGGGGAGCGGCAGGGGTCGGAAGGGCCACGACGAGGGCCGTTGTTGTTTCTTCTGTCACCATTCTGGTGGTGGATTATTTTCTGACCCAGTGGATTTTGGAGATTATCGAGGGACGATGATCGAACTCAAGGGGATTCACAAATCATTCAACGGCAACAAGGTCTTAAACGACCTGAATCTGGAAATTTCCGACGGCAAAATCACGGTTATTCTGGGAAGAAGCGGCGAGGGAAAAAGCGTTTTGCTCAAGCATGTCATCGGCCTCTTACAGCCTGACAGGGGGAGGGTGATTGTTCAAGGGACCGATCTGGCAAAGTTGGACGACCGGGAAATCAAGGAATTTCGGAAAAAATTCGGGATGCTGTTTCAAAACGCCGCCCTTTTTGACTCATTGAATGTATTCGAAAACGTCGCCTTTCCGCTCAAGGAGCACCGCCCGATGACCGATCGGGAAATGCGTGATCGGGTGCATGAGGTTCTTGAACTGGTCGGCCTCAAAGGGGTTGATCATAAATTTCCCTCCGAACTTTCGGGAGGGATGAGAAAGCGGGTCGGTCTGGCGCGGGCCATTGTCCTGACGCCTGAAATTTTGTTGTACGACGAACCGACCACGGGGCTCGATCCCATCATGACCGATGCCATTGACAAGCTGATCATGAACACCCAAAAACATCTCGGTGTCACCTCCATTGTCATCAGCCACGATATCGAGGCGAGTTTCCGCATCGCCGACAAAATCGCCATGATCCACGAAGGGGTCATTTTGCTGGAAGGAACGAGGGAAACGTTCGAAAAATCGAAACACCCTTTTGTGAGACAGTTTCTTGAAGGGAAGGCGACGGGGGAGGAGATGTGATTTTAACTTTGTTGTCATCGGTGAAAAAATTCGGTAAGGGATAAACTCCATGTCCTTTGAACTCACTCCCCAGCGCAAAACCGGTTTGTTTGTCCTGATCATTATTCTCATTCTTGGTTATACAACCATCCGTCTGAGCAAAACATCTCTCCTTCCGGGGGGGTCGTATACCATCTATGCGATTGTCGAAGAGGCCACCGGTCTGACAAAAAAAACGCCGGTTCAGATTGCCGGGGTGCAGGTGGGCTTTCTGGACGATATTGAACTCGTGGACGGCAACAAGGCGCGCCTTTCGTTGGCCATCAGCAGAGGGGTCAAGGTTTCCAGAGATGTCGAAGTCCGGATCCGTTCGATTGGGTTTTTGGGGGACACTTATATCGACTTGTATCAGCCGGGGGGGATCAAAGAGACGATGAAAAACAGGGATACCGCGGGGAAAGTGACGGTACACGGCGATATCAGTTCGGTAACGGGACAACTCTCCGAGATTGCCGCCGATGTAAAGGCCATTACCGGCACCATGAGGACTTTGATGGCGGGGGAGGATTCTTCTTTCGCCAAAACATTGAAAAATATCGAACGGATTACCTCTGCGCTGGAGAATGTGTCGACAAAAAACGAGGCGAATCTGAACGCCATCATCGCCAACATGAGGGCGATCAGCGAAAACCTCAATGCCATCGTGGCGCGGAATATGGGGAACGTGGATGCAACGCTCGACAACGTGGCGGTGGTGACGGACAAAATCAAGAGGGGCGAAGGGAGTCTTGGCCGCCTCATCAATGACGACGAGACGGTGGAAAAACTCAACGATTCTCTCGATAATCTCAACAGCCTTCTGGGAGGGGCCAACAAATTGAGTGTCGATGTCGGTTACCATACCGAATATCTGGGACAGACGGAGGAATTCAAGCATTACGTTTCACTGGCCTTGAAGCCGAAGCCGGACAAATTTTTTCTCATCGAATTTGTGGACGATCCGTCTCCTGATTCGACGCACACGACCAAAGAATCGACCATCACCTCCGGCGGCGTCACCACGACTGTTACCGAGGAAGTTGAGAAGACTGAAACCGACAAATTCCGGTTTTCGGCCCAGTTGGCAAAAAAATATTACGGTTTTACCTTTCGCGGAGGGTTGATCGAATCGAGCGGCGGCGCCGGCATCGACTACAATTACGGCCCGGTAGGGGTTGAATTCTCGGCTTTTGATTTCGAAACCAAACGGGGCGAGCGCCCCCATTTGAAGGCGATGGGGACGGTTAATTTGTCAAAAAGTTTTTACTTGCTCGGAGGGTTGGATGATTTTATCAGCAAGGAACAGGACCCCGACTGGTTTTTCGGGGCGGGAGTCAAAATCACCGATGACGATCTGAAATCGTTGCTTGGGTTGTTTAGCGCGAAACCGTAGGGGCGCACAGCTGTGCGTCCCTACACGAAAATATATGCCCAAAATCCAGCGCGCCATTGTCAGTGTGACCGACAAAACCGGTCTGGTGGAATTCTGCAAGATTCTTTCGGCCTTTCAGATTGAAATTCTCTCCACCGGCGGAACGGCCAAACTGTTGCGTGAGCATGGCATCAAAACGGAAGATGTTTCGTCTTATACCGGATCCCCGGAGGTGATGGATGGAAGGCTTAAAACGCTCCATCCCAAAATCGAGGGGGGGATTCTCGGCATCCGCAACAACCCGAAACACCGTCAGGAGATGGAATCACTCGGAATTTTGCCGATTGATCTGGTGGTGGTGAATCTTTACGCCTTCGAAAAGACCTCCGCCAAAGAGGACTGCACTCTCGATGAAGCCGTGGAAAACATCGATATCGGCGGACCCACGATGCTTCGCGCCGCCTCGAAAAATTACAGGGATGTCACGGTTGTGGTCGATCCCCAGGATTATGCGCGTGTTATGGACGAACTCAAGTCGGGACACGGCGTGATCAGTGAAAAAACAAATTTCGAGCTGGCGGTCAAGGTTTTCCAGACAATGGCCCGGTACGAGGCCGCCATCGCCAATTATCTTGTAGGGGCGTATTGCAATACGCCCCTACAGGCCGCCGATATTTTCCCCCCACATTTGAGCCTTCAGTTTGAAAAACTGCAGGGGCTCCGTTACGGCGAAAACCCGCATCAAAAGGCGGTCTATTACCGCGAGCTCCCGCCGCGGGAC
>JACQOY010000017.1 GCA_016207765.1 Deltaproteobacteria bacterium
CCCGAATGGACTGACGGCTGTTCTTGATGAGATTCAAAAACACCTGCGTCAAGGCCTCGGGGTCGGCCATGATTTTCGGGAGACTGGGATCAAATTCGGCAACAATGTCGATACCGTTCTGATCCACCGTCTTTTGCAGAAGAACCTGGTCATGCAAGACCTGGTTTACGTTAACCTTCTTCTTATGCAATTTTCTGGGCTTTGTGAAATTCAAAAGATCTTTCAATAAACGATCGACTCGGACCACTTCATTCAGGATAATTTCGGCATATTCCCTGAGCTGTTTTTTGTTCCCCAGTTCTTCCGCCAAAAGCTGGCTGGCCCCCTTGATGCCGCTCAATGGATTTTTTATCTCATGGGCCAGACCGGACGCGATCATCCCGAAATAGTTGATCCGTTCGGTCCGTTTTTCATGTTCATGCAACTGGGTGCGAACGGCCCGGTCATAAAACACAACACCCACCGCCAGCATTTCCCCCGATCCGGCGATAATGGGAAACGTCTCCACATCCATTACCCGTTCGGGTTGGGCCGGTCCTTTAACGGAAATTTCCCGCAAATAATAGATACCGCGAATCTCGGCCACGCGGCGGGTACTTTCGAGTATCACCGGATTCTCCTTGAGCAGGTCGGAAAGATTGGCGCCGTTGAGCCCCGCCTGATGACCGAACAGACCGCAAAAAGAGGCATTGGCATGAAGAATCGATCCATCGGGCCGGACCAAAACAACGGGATTCCGCAAATGGCTTAAATAGGTTTCGAGGTTGATTTCTTCAGG
The DNA here is from genome assembly GCA_016207765.1 of Deltaproteobacteria bacterium. Lineage (GTDB taxonomy): Bacteria > UBA10199 > UBA10199 > UBA10199 > SBBF01 > JACQOY01. Next base: position 779 of record JACQOY010000017.1, read on the forward strand.
AAACATGGAAAAAATTCTCCACCGTTTTTTTGATTTGCGGCCACTCATCCATCCGGACCGCCCGATTCCGAAACTCCGCACCGTCCCGCAAACCTTTTGAATAAAAACAAAGATGCTTTCGCATCTGTTTGATGCCGGAAGGGACTCCAAAGAGGCCGAAAAAATAATCGTACTGGCGAAAAATCAAATCCCGCGTTTCCGCAACTGACGGCCGATATTCCTTTCCTTCGACAAAGCTTTTGAAAATCCACGGGGCGCCGGTCGCCGCTCTGCCGGTCATGACGGCGTCACAGCCGGTTTCACGAAGCATCCGATAGGCGTCATCAAAGGTTTCGACATCGCCGTTTCCGATGACCGGAATGGAGAGTTGCGATTTGAGTTGTTTGATGAGATCCCAATTCGCCTCCCCCGAATACCCTTGGGCCCGGCTTCGCGCATGAAGCGCCACGGCGTTAAGACCCGAGTTTTGCGCCATCTGGGCGACTGCGAACGCCTGGTTGGAACGCTGATCCCAACCGGCACGCATCTTGACCGTGAAGGGGATTTTCAGGACGCCGCGCATTTTTTCGAAAACTTTCCGGACAAGCGAAAGATCGTTGAGCAACGCCGATCCACCGCCGTCATTGACGATTTTTTTTGCGGGACAGCCCATGTTTAAGTCGATCAGATCAACGCCGGTATCCTGGGCAATAGCCGCCGCCTCCGCCAGATCTTCCGCATTGTTGCCAAAGAGTTGCAGAGCCACCGGACGTTCCGATTCGTCGTGCTGAAGCATCCGGCGCGATTTTTTATCCCCCATCACCAAGGCCTTGGCCGACACCATTTGATTGACGACAAGCCCCGCCCCATATTCCTTGCACACCCGGCGAAAGGCCTTGTGCGTAATGCCGCACATCGGCGCAAGGATGAGACGATGCGGAATTTCAAGGGATCCGATTCGAAAAGGGGTCAGCGGATGATTGGTAGATTGCCCAGACATAGCGATAAGGAGGGACCTTACCGCCTGCCTAAAAATTAGGCAACCCTCTTTTTTATGGTTGCTATTTCCTCTCCCACCTTTTCATCGAGGTAAATTTTGAGGAGGGACTGGTAAGGAACATCCTTCGAATCGGCCAGTTTTTTAAGCCTGTTTAAGAGGCGATGGGGAAGTCTTAGGGAAATAGTGGTTGTCCGCGCCGGCATTTTAAGGTGAATAGCGCCTTTCCCCGAAAAATATTGCGTCGAATCGACCGAGTCCCAGAATTTGGCCTCTTCAACCTCGGAAGCAAACAAGGGAATCGTCTTAATGTTTTTTGCTTTTTTCATTTTTTCGAGCTTACTGCATCTGAGGGCTCCAATCAACTGCGCCACCCCTCTCAAAATGAGCAATTTCTCAATCTGAGAACCGCGTTCGTCAATGTTTTGACGTTTTTGGGCATTTTTGGGGCGCTGGAAAGGAA